>DATNEZ010000428.1:0-3616 GCA_035606645.1 Binatia bacterium | reverse complement strand
CCGGACCCCCTCGCGAAAGGCCAGGGGCAGCCGGTCCTCCCAGTGGTTCTGGATGATCAGGTGGACGCGGCGGGCGTAGTCGCCCCACGGAAATCCCTGGGTGTCGAACGACATGGTGCCCGAGGCCATCCCGGGAGTCAGGTAGCCGGGGTTGTCGAACAGGCGCTTGTTCTCCGCTCCTTCGCCGGCCAGGGCCCGCTGCAGGCTGTCCCGCGCCTCGGCCGAGAGTCGCCCGGTTCCAACGTCCCGCTTCGGGCGGCCGCCTCCTCCGGGATCCGGGACCGCCTCGACCGGGATTCCTGCCCCGTCGTTCCGGTGTGCCGTCATCGCGGCCTCGTTCCCGGTCCCCGCCGTGTCGGGGCGGTCCTGCCCGTCCTCGATCGGCTTTCCGTCGCCCTGACGTTCCGCCTCCGCCCTTTCGGTCTCCCTCGGCGTCGTGTCTGCGCCTGAGTCCGTCCCCTTCCCCGCGTCGCTCCGCGGTTGCGCGCGCTCCAGGGAGTCCCGCCCTTCGGCGATCCTCGGATCGGGCCGGACACGATCCACGGTGTCCCCCTTCGAGTGCGGGTCGCGGGAAAGGTCCTTGATGTTCGGCGGGGTCGGGACCTCCTGCCTGGCCCGCCGGCTCTTGTCCGAGAGCAGTCTCGCCTGGGGATTCTTCTCGACTTCGTTGTCGTCCGGCGTCCGGACGTAGGCGAACTGGAGAGGGATCTTCTGCGAGGGGGGCTTCTGAGGACTGACCGGAGGGACTGGAGTCGCCACGACCTCGGTCTGCGTGGCGACCGGCGGCCGGGAGCGCAGGAAGTCGAGGAACGTCTCGGGCAGGAGGCGGGCGGCCACGCCGGGGGCGAACAGGAACGCGAGCACAGCGAGGAGGTGCACCCCGAGCGAGATCAAGACCCCCCCGGCGCGGCTCACGCGGGTGATCGGGCGCTCGACCGGCTCCTCCAGGGAGAGAAACGGCATCGAACATGGCTCCTGATCCTCCCCTACGACGAGGGGGGATTACAGGGACGCGGCGACCTCGTGGAACCCTCGCCGGACGGCGTTCATGTCGAACTCCCGGAACTCCGGGTGGACCCGGTTGGTGAGGAGAACGTAGAGGCGCCGGCTCTCCGGGTCGATGAAGAGGGACGTCCCGGTGAACCCGGCGTGCCCGAAAGAGCGCGCCGACATCCCCGCGCCCGCGGCGCCGGCCGGATCGCCCGCCATGCGGAACCCGAGCGTCCGATCATCACCCAGTCCGGCGGTCAGGCTTGTCGCGAACAGCGTCCGTCTCCTCGGATCCAGAAGGCCCGCGCCCGGACCCAGGATCTCCAGCGCGACCCGGAACACCGCGCGCGATGTGCCGAACAGGCCGGCATGCGCGCTCACTCCGTCCAAAAGGCGCGCGTTGAGATCGTGCACCTCTCCCCAGGCCACCTCGGTGCGCCACCCATTGTAGCGGTCCCCCTCCGGGCCGGCGAGGAGCCGCTCCTTGCGGTTCCCCGCCTCGGTCGCCGCGATGCGGCGGCGCAGGTCCCGACCGGGCCGGAACAGGATGTCCGGAAGCCCGAGCCGGTCGGCCACCCTGCGACGGAACAGGCGGTCGAGCGGGTCTCCGCCGGCCCGCTCGAGCGCCAGCCCGAGCAGGACGTAGCCCGGGTCGGAATAGACGACGCCGGTGCCGGGGGCCCGCTCCAGCGGCTGCTGCGCCAGCCAGGCCACGCAGCCGGCCCGGTCCGAGGCGTGCAGGTACAGGGGCCTCCACGCCGGCAGGCCCGAGCGGTGCGTCAGGAGATCGAGGAGGGTGATGCTCGAGGCCGGGCCCTCCGGCGTCCATGCGGGCAGGTGGCGCCCGAGGGGGTCGTCGAGGGCCAGGAGCCCCTCTTCCTCGAGCAGGGCGGCCAGCAGGGAGCCGGCCAGGGGCTTGGTCAGGGAGGCCAGGTCGTAGAGCGTTTCCGGTGAGGCCTCGATGCGCTCGGGGGTCACCACCGCGAGGCCCGTGGCCCCCTCGGCCAGGATGCGGCCCTCCTCGGCGACCAGCCAGGCTGCGCCCGGAAAATCCCCGGCGTCCACGTGGTGCCGCAGGAAGTCCGCGAGGCGGTCCGCGCCGCGCATGCTCAGGACGCCCGGCGCACGCCGGAGGCGATCTGCTCGACGATACCAAGCGCGGTCGAGAGCGCCCGCTCCCCCTCGGCCGCGGTCACTCCAGGAGCCGCCTCCCCCCGGACCGTGCGCGCGAAGGCGCGCAGCTCGGCCAGGAGCGGCTCCTCGGACTCGACCGCGAGCGCCTCGCGCACGATTTCCGGCGCGGCGCCCGGCGTCCGCTTCAGCCTGTAGGCGACCCCCTCCTGGCGCGCGTAATCGACCGACACGTAGGAGTCGTCCTCGAAGATGCGCAGCTTCCGCACCCGGTCGCTGCTGATGCGGCTGGCCGTGACGTTGGCGACGCAGCCGTTCTCGAAGCGGATCCGGGCGTTGGCGATGTCCACCTTGTCCGTCAGGGCGTGCACCCCGACCGAATCGATCGACGCGACGGGGGACGGCACCAGGCTCAGGATGACGTCGAGGTCGTGGATCATCAGGTCGAGGACCACGTCGACGTCCGTGCTCCGGGCGGTGAACACGCCCAGGCGGTGCGTCTCGATGAAGCGCGGATCGCGGACGCGATCCAGGGCCGCGCGGACCACCGGGTTGAAACGCTCCGTGTGGCCGACGAGCAAGGGACGGCCGGCACGCTCGGCGGCCCGCGTCATCGCGGCCGCCTCGTCGAGCGTCGCCGCCATCGGCTTCTCGACCAGGACCGCGAGCCCGCGCGCCAGGCAGTCGCGGGTCACCTCGGCGTGCTGGGAGGTCGGCACCGCGACCGTCACGGCGTCGAGGTCGCCCGGCAGGTCGCGGTGGTCGGTCAGGCCGGGCACGCCGTGCCGAGCCCCGATCGCCCCGGCCTGCGCGGGATCCCGGTCGACCACGGCGACCAGGCGGGCCTCCGGCAGGCTCGCGAGGATCCGGGCGTGGTGCTGGCCCAGGCTGCCGACGCCGATCACCGCGAGGCGCACCGGGCGGCCGGTGCCCGGCGCGCTCAGCGGATGACTCCGCGCTGGCTCGAACGGATGAATCCGATCAACCGCCCCACCTCCGGCTGCCCGGGAAAATCCTGCTCCAGGCGGTCGATCCCCGCCTGCAGGCCGAGCTTCGACCGGAACAGCACGCGGTACGCCTGCTTCAGGGCCTGGATGGTCGCGTCCGGAAATTTCTTGCGCTCGAGCCCGATGACGTTGATGCCGTAGCTCCTGGCGCGGTTGCCGACGGTCAGCGCGAAGGGCAGCGCATCCTGCGTGATGACCGAGTATCCCCCGATGTAGCCGTGCTCCCCCACCCGGCAGAACTGGTGGACGCCCGAGAACGCCCCGATGGTGGCGCCGTCTTCCACCGTCACGTGCCCGGCCAGGGTCGCGGCATTCGCGAAGATCACGCCGCTGCCGACCCGGCAGTCGTGCGCCACGTGGGTCTGCGCCATCAGGAGGTTCCCGGATCCGAGGCGCGTGATGCCGCCGCCCCCGACCGTTCCCCGGTGCACCGTCACGCCCTCCCGGAAGATGTTGTCGTCGCCGATCTCGAGGGTGGTCCGCTCGCC
>DATNEZ010000418.1:0-3304 GCA_035606645.1 Binatia bacterium | reverse complement strand
CCGGACCCTGTCCCAGGGCATGACCCTCTACAACGAAGGGCGCTACGCCGACGCGCTGCCGGCGCTCCAGAAGGCGCGCGAGGCCGGGCTGAAGGACGGCTCGCTGCTCTACCAGCTGGGCTACTGCCGGGAGGTGGTCGAGAAGAGCCCAGATCCGCGGCGCCAGGCGTGGGGCGAGGCCGAGCCGCTCCTTGTCCAGGAAATCGCCCAGCCGGGCGGTGCGACCCTCGAGCGGCTCTACTACCTGACGGTCATCTACTCCGACACCGACCGTTACGATTCCATGACGCAGTACGCCCGCCAGGCGGTGGAGCAGTTCGAGAAGGGCCCGAACCCGAACGCGCTGGGCGGGGAGGACTGGTTCCGCCTCGGCCGCCTGCACGACTTTCTTTCCGAGGCGTCCCTCGCGGAGGCGGCCTACCGCCGCTCGGTCTCGGCCTACTCGGACGGGAAGGGGGGGGCCGCCTCCTACCGTTCGCTCGCGCTGGCCCGGGTCGGCGACTACGACCTGATGGCGGGGCATTACGCGAAGGCGGCGGACGAGTTCGACCAGGCCCTGAAGCTGTACCCGCCCAACACCCAGGTCAGGCCGTTTCACCATGGCCTGGCGCTCCTCGCGGTCCGCCGCTACGACGATGCCATCGCGCGCTTCGGCGAGGATAAGGAGGAGACCGATACCGAGTCGCAGTACGGCGGCGACCTGGCGCGCAAGGCCAAGGCGGTCGAGCCCATCGACGACCTCGACACCGACGGCAGCCCCATCCAGCGCCTGCCGGAGGAGGTGCTCGCGACGCGGGTCAAGGAGGCGGCCGCGGCGTTCCGGGCGGCGCGCGTCAAGAACTCGTACCGGCCGGGGGACGCCCTGCCGGCCGAGGTGGCGCTCCACCAGAAGCGCTTCGTCGCTCTCGTGATCGAGTACCTCGTGCGCACGAAGGGGATCCAGGAGTTCAGCCTGAAGGAAGGGTTCGCCGACCTGGTGCGCAACTGAACGATGCGGCCGCCTGACGCGCCGATCGTCCTCCTCGGCGACGCCCACTTGCGCGAAGGGGACCCCGAGGTCGGCGCGTTCGTCCGGTTCCTCGACCGCATCCCGGACGACGTCGGCGTCCTGGCCATCCTGGGGGACCTGTTCGCCGTCTGGATCGGCTCTCCCGAGCTGCAGCGCCCCCACCATCGCCAGGTCGTCGAGGCCCTCGGACGCCTGCGCGCCCGCGGGTGCACGCTGGTGTATGTCGAAGGGAACCACGATTTCTTCCTGGAGCGGATCGACGGCGGCCGGCTGTTCGACCGGCTCGCGCCGGACTCGCTGGAGCTGACGGTCGCCGGCCGCCGCGTCCACCTGGCGCACGGCGACCTGGTGAATTCCCGCGACCGGCAGTACCTGGCCTGGCGCCGCCTGTCGAAGAACCGCCTGTTCTTCACGTCCTTCAGCCTTCTGCCGGCCGGCGCGCGGCTGGCCATCGCCGACCGGCTGGAGGCGCGGCTCGCGAGGACCAACCTCGAATTCCGCGGCGGCTTCCCCCTCTCCGAATGCGAGGCCTACGCCCGGCGCCGGATCGCCTCCGGGGACGAGGTCATGGTGTTCGGCCACTTCCACGAGGAACGGCGGATCGACTACGGGGTGGGAGACAGTCGCGGGTCGGTCTTCGTGCTGCCGGCCTGGCGCGCCGGCCATCGCTACCTGAGAATCGACCCGGGGGCCGAGCCGGCCTTCGCCTCCGCCTGAGCGAGGGCCTGGAACAGCCCCAGGATGCGGAGCGTGATCGCCCCGGGGCGGCCGTGCCGGATCGGCCAGCCGTCGCAGCGGCGGATGGGCAGCACGCCCTTGAGCGTGCCGGTCAGGAACGCCTCGTCGGCCCGGCACAGATCGTCCGGACCGAGCGCTTCCTCAGCGGTCTCGATGCCGTCGCGCCGCGCCAGGGCGAGGACCGCCCCGCGGGTGATCCCCTCGAGGAGCCCCTCCTCGAGGGCGGGGGTGGACAGCCTGTCCTTCCTCACCACGAAGACATTGCTCGTCGCCCCCTCCGCAAGGCGCCCCGAGGCATTCAGCAGGATCGGCTCGTACGCTCCCTGCCGGCGGGCCTCGCGCCACGCGAGAAAGTTGTTGAGCAGGTTGCTCGACTTGATCGCGGGATCGAGAGCCCCGGGGGCATTGCGCGTCACGTCCACGATGGCGACGTCCACGCCCTCGCGCAGCCAGGAGTCGGGGATCTCCGGGCAGGGGCGTGCGTAGATCACCACGGTCGGGGGGCCGCAGGGCTCGGGGTCGTAGCCGATGGGGCCCGGGCCGCGCGTCACGACGATCCGCAGGGCCGCCTCCGCCGCGCCGAGGTCGGCGAGGGTCCGCTTTATCTCCGTCTCGATGTCGACCGGCGCGCGATCGTACGGAATGTCGAGTCGCTCCGCCGAGCGGCGGAGGCGATCGATGTGCTCGCGCAGCAAGAACGGCCGGCCGCCGTACGTGCGGAGGGTCTCGTAGACGCCGTCGCCGTACAGGAAGCCGCGATCGAGGGGCGAGATCGACGCCCGGTCGGGCGGGCCGATGACTCCGTTGACGTTGATCCGCTCGGACACCGGAACGTCCCGCGCCTCCCGGGGGAGGCGGCTCGTCAGGGGTGAGTGCTCGTCGGGCCGAACATGCAGTCGTAGCCCCGATCGCAGGCCGCGCCGCCCTTCAGTCCGAAACGGTTGCCGGCATTCAGCCCGAGACCGCCGAAGTAGGACGGCGACGACGTGCCGGGAGAGTAACCGAGGAAATACAGGTGGTCCGGGTAGCGGTACGGGCCGGCCAGCGTGCCGTACGCCACGGGAGGATAGGCCACCGGGACGACGACCGTTTCGCGCGGGGCCGGTTCCGGCTGGTGGATGTTGATGATCACGGTGGTCCCGCCGCCGGATTCCGTGGACACCTCGACGTCGTGCGAATCGGCCGCGGCTTCGCCGTCCGCGCCGTTCACGACCACCTTGACGGGCGGCGCGGGCGGACGCTCCGGCGCCACGGGAGCGGGCGCGGGGACCGATGGGCGCGGGGGAATCGTCCGCCCGTCCCGTGCCGGGTCCTCGGCCGGCCGGCCCGGGAAGTACCGGCCTTCCGCGTCGACGTTGGTGAGGACGACGATCGGGACCCCGTTCCGATTGACGGTGCGGTAGATCCTGAGATCGGTGGATTGGAAGAGCGTCTCTTCGGCGGGCGTCGCGGCCCGCGCCGCCGTCCCGGGCGCTCCGGAGAGGAGCATGTACATCAACGCATGGAGCGCCAGGATCCTGGTGGTGAAGGGCCCGCGCATCGGAGGGGCCTCCTGCT
>DATNEZ010000413.1:0-2328 GCA_035606645.1 Binatia bacterium | reverse complement strand
CGCGTGACGCCGGGCTGGTCGCCTCGGCCCATGACTGCTCGGAAGGGGGGCTGGCCGTCGCCCTGCTGGAATCGTGCATCACCGGCCCGGACGGAGCCGCGGGGGCCGCCATCACGCTGGAGGGGAAGGGGCGCCTGGACGAGATCCTGTTCGGCGAGGCCCCGACCCGCATCATCGTTTCCACTCCCCCCGAATGCCTCGCCCGATTCGAGCGTCTGGCGGCGGCAGCCGGCGTGCCGCTCCGGTCGCTCGGCCGCGTGGGGGGAGAGCGGCTGACGATCTCGGCCGGCGGCTCGCCGGTCGTGAACCTGGAAGCGACGCCCGCCCGCGCCGCCTGGCGCGGCGCCCTGGCCCGGCACCTCCAGGGCTGACGGGCGATGCCTGTCACTCTCGGTCTGTCGGGGTTCGGCCGGATCGGCCGCAACCTGTTCCGCCTGCTCTACACGAGCGACGACATCCGGATCGGCGCGATCTCGGACGTCGCCGACCCCGAGGCGCTCGTGTACCTGCTCCGGTACGACTCGATCCTGGGGCGGTTCCCGGATCGCGTCGCCTGGAAGAACGGCCGGCTGACCACCCCGGGCGGCGAGATCCCGATGCTCTCGGGGAAGGAGGCCGAGTCCCCGCGCTGGGCCGACCTGGGGGTGGACTACGTGATCGAGGCGACCGGGCGCGACTGCACCCGCGCCGAGATCGAAGGCCACCTGGCGCGCGGCGCCCGAAGGGCGATCCTGTGCGTGCCGCCGCGCGAGCGCCCGGACATCTCGGTGGTGTACGGCGTCAATCACGACCGGCTCCGCAAGGAGCACCGCATCGTGAGCAACGCCTCCTGCACGTCCCACTGCGCCGCCCCGCTCCTGACGATGCTGCACGAGGCATCGGGTGTTGCGAGGGCCCACCTGACCGTGGTGCACGCCTACACCAGCACGCAGCGGCTGGCGGACGTCCCGGCCGAGGACCTGCGGCTGTCGCGCGCCGCGGCGGAGAACATCGTGCCGGCCGAGACCAACGCCGCGGCCGTTCTCGACGAGGTCCTGCCGCAGCTGGCCGGACGGATGCATGCGTCCGCCCTGCGCGTCCCGCTGCCCAACGGCTCCCTGGTGGACATGACGCTCTGGATGGAGCGCCCGGTCACCCGCGAGGGGGTCAACGACGTCGTGCGGGCCGGGGCGGCCGGCCCCTACCGCGGCATCGTGGAGTTCACCGAGGACCCGATCGTCTCGAGCGACGTGGAGGCGAGCCCCCACACATCGGTCTTCGACTCCCTGGCCACGATGGTGATGGGGGATCGTCTCGTCAAGGTGATCGCCTGGTTCAACAACGGCTGGGGCTACTCGCACCGGGTCCTCGACCTGGTCCGCCGCCTGCGGGAGATCGACGAGGGGAAGCGGCCATGACGATCCGGATCGGCATCAACGGGTTCGGCCGGATCGGCCGCACGATTTTCCGGATCGTCGACGATCGCCAGGACATGCAGATCGTGGCGATCAACGACCTGTTCCCGCCCCGATCGCTGGCCTACCTCCTGCAATACGACACGGTGATGGGGACCTTCGACAAGCCGATCGCCTGGGAGAAGGAGGCCCTGATCGTCGCGGGGCGCCGCATCCCGCTCACCGCCGAGCGCGATCCAGCCCGTGCCCCCTGGGCCGCCGCCGGCGTGGACGTCGTGGTCGAGGCGACCGGCGTGCTGCGCGACCGGGCCCGCCTGGAGCTGCACCTCAAGGCGGGGGCCAAGAAGGTCATCCTGACCGTGCCGCCGAAGGACGAAGTGGACGCCATCGTCGTCCTGGGGGTCAACGACCACATCCTGACCAAGGCGCACAACATCGTCTCGAACGCCTCCTGCACCACCAACTGCCTGGCCCCGCTGGCGAAGGTTCTCGACGAGACGTTCGGCATCGAGCACGGCTTCATGACCACGGTGCACGCCTATACCAACGACCAGCGCCTCGCCGACGTGGCGCACAAGGACTTCCGGCGGGCGCGCGCCGCGGCCCGCAACCTGATCCCGACCAGCACGGGGGCGGCGCGCGCGGTGGGGAAGGTGCTGCCCCAGCTGAAGGGCAAGCTGGATGGCCTGGCGATCCGGGTCCCCGTCCCGGACGGCTCGGTCGTCGATCTGATCGTCAGGCTGAAGCGCGAGGCGACGGCCGACGAGGTGAACGCCACAGTGCGCCAGGCGGCGCAAGGGCCCCTGAGCCGGGTCCTCGAGTATACGGAAGAGCCGATCGTCTCGTCGGACATCATCGGCAATCCCCACAGCTCGATCTTCGACGCGCTGTCGACCTCCCGGATCGGCCCCAGGGAGATGCGTGTCCTCGCCTG
>DATNEZ010000408.1:0-3318 GCA_035606645.1 Binatia bacterium | reverse complement strand
CGGCGGGAAACCGCCGCCGCGGGGCCTGAACCGCGCTCCATACTCCTTTGAAACCCTTGTGGCACTTGACTTCTGGCCAAACGGTCGTAGGTTTCGGCATGCTCAATTTTCCCGGGAGATCGGGCCTGGGCGCGAAGCCGGCCGGCCGGCTGCTCGTCCCGGTGATCGCGGCTTGGATCCTCGCGGCGCCGGGCAGGGCCGACGCTTCGGGACTTCCGGAGCCTCTCGACCTGGGCGGCCCGGGATCGGAGATGGCCCCGGCCACCGCTCCCTTCACCGCCCCGTCGCACCCTCTCCCGACGTCGTTCACTCTGCCGGTTCCGGCCATCGCGCGGCTCGAGGCGGGGCGGCTCTTGATCCCGACGGGGGACTTCAGCCTGTCGACCCCGCGCGGGCCCAGGGAGCGTGCGGACTTCGGCGCGCAGGGATTCTCCGGGCGGCTCATGGCAAGGATGCGGCGCGAGGCCCTGCGCTATCGCCGGCAGAACGTCTCGGACGTGACGGCCGCCGTTCCCGACAGGGTCTTCGAGGACTTCGATTCCGAGGCCCTCGAGCGACGGAGCCACGAGGCCTCGCGCATCGTCACCCGGTCGGTCAAGCGGGCTCTGGACGTCGAGATCATGAGGCTGGCCCGGACCTCGCTCGGGCTCGGCCGGACCCTCGACCTGCTTGGGGGCCTGTCCTCGCGGGGCATGCGCCCCCAGTCCCCGGCCGGCCTGGGGAAGTCCCCGTCCGCAGCCGGAGCGCCCGAAGGGGGCTGGCGCGGCGGGCTCGGCATCCGGCTGGATGCGCACCCGGCGCTCCTGATGCGCGCCGATTCCCGGCTTTTCGCGGGACGACTCGAGGTTCCGGTGCGCGACGAGCCGATCCGCCTGTCGGTCGAATGCCCGGTCGGGCCCAAGGGGCGGGCCGTCCTGTCCTCCGGAATGCCCCGCGACGGCCAGGGTTGGGCGACCGTCATGCTCAACTTCACCTTCTAGGAATCGCTCTTTCCGGGGCGTCAGGCATCGACGAGCCGGGCCCCCAGGGCGTCGAGCAGAGCCCGGGCCTTGTCGAGCGTCTCCCGGTGCTCCTGCTCCGGCCGGGAATCGGCCACGACCGCCCCTCCGACCCGCAGGTGCGCCAGGCCGGAGGCGCACACCAGCGTCCGGATGACGATGTTGAAGTCCATGCTGCCGTCCAGCGACAGGTAGCCGATCCCCCCGGAATAGATCCCGCGCTCCTCCCCTTCCAGCTCGTCGATGATCTCCATGGCCCGCACCTTGGGTGCGCCGGTCATGGACCCTCCCGGGAAGAGCGCCTTCAGGAGGTCCATCCGGTCCGCATCCGGCCTCAGATTGCCGGAGACGGACGACACGAGGTGGTGCACCGTGGCGAACGACTCGAGGGCGCACAGCCTCTCGACGCGCACGCTCCCCGTCTCGCACACCCGTCCCAGGTCGTTCCGCACCAGGTCGGCGATCATCACGTTCTCCGCGCGGTCCTTGGCGCTTTCGGACAGCTCGCGGGACAGGCGGAGGTCCTCTTCGGGTGACGAGCCCCGCGGACGGGTCCCCTTGATCGGGCTGCTCGAGACCCGGCTTCCCGAGAGCGCCACGAAACGCTCCGGCGAGGCCGAGACCACCTGGAAGTCCCCCGCGTCCAGGTAGGCGGCGAACGGCGCCGGGTTGCACCGGGCCAGGTCGGCGAACAGGCCGGCGGGGTCGCCGTCGAACGGGCACTCGATCCGATGCGACAGGTTGACCTGGTACAGGTCCCCGGAGGCGATGTACTCGAGCGCCCTGGCGACGGCCGCCAGGTACGCCCTGCGGCTGGTCTTCAATCGGGCCGTCCGGCGCGCGACCTCCCCGCCCGGCCCGGCCCCGGCGGGCCCGGACATGGCGCTGCGCATGTCGGCGATACCGGCGGCGGCGCGCCTCTCCCGCTCGCGCTCCCCCGAGGCCCCCAGGCCGGTGGACACCAGGACCACCCGCTTCTCGCGGTGATCGAAGACCACGGCGCGGTCGTACAGCCCGAACCACGCGTCCGGCTGGCCGAGCGGATCGCGGGGCGCCGTCGGCAGGCGCTCGACCGCGCGTCTCAGGCCGTAGCCCAGGTAGCCGATCGCGCCGCCCGAGAACGGCACTCCCGGCGCCCCGCGCTGCACCGCCCCCGCCGGGGCGATCGTCCGGAGAAAATCGAACGGGTCGCGCACGGCGCGCCGCTCGATCCGCTCCTCCCCCTCCGCAATGCGGGCGATCGTCGCCTCGCCGCCGCGCAGCGCAACGACCACGAGAGGGTCCCATGCGAGGATCGAGTGGCGCGACGCGGGATGCTCCTCGAGGCCGCTCAGGAGAAGGACCGGGTGCCTTCGGCGGCGGACGCGCAGGAGCGCCTCCACCGGATCGATGAAGGACGCCAGGGACTCCACCACCGCCCGCGGCGGGGGGGAAACCGGCAGGAGGGGTTCCGTCACGGTGCCTTCCAGGCGCCGGAAGCGGCGGCCGCAGTCGCGCATTCGCGCGCGAGCAGGTCCCGATAGCCCGCCAGGAGGCGGCGCGCGACGGGCCCGGGGACCCCGCCGCCGATCGGGCGCCCGTCCACCCGGACGACGGGCAGGACCTCCCACGAGGTATTGGTCAGGAACGCCTCGTCCGCGGCGAGCAGCCGGCCCGAAGCAAGCGCCTCCTCGGCGACCGGGATCGACAGGGCGCGCGCGATCTCGATCACCGCCTCGCGCGTGATCCCCGGCAGCCCGCCCGACGGCGCCTCGGGCGTCCGGAGCGTTCCACCCTCCACCAGGAACACGTTGCTCACGGTCCCCTCAGTCAGGTTGCCGAGGCCGTCGAGGAGGATCGCCTCGAAGGCCCCCCGATCGCGCGCCTCGCGCCGGGCGAGGACGGAGCCCAGCCGCGAGATCGATTTGATCTGCGGATCGAGGGCCTCCGGCGGGACCTGCCGTCGCGCGGGAACGGCGGCCGCCACGCCGTCGCGATGCAGCGCAGGCTCCAGCCCCTCGAAGGCGGAGGCCGAGATCACCACCGTGGCGGGACCGGACGCCTCGACGTACTCGCCGGGACGCCCGGCGCCGCGAGTCACGGTCACCCGGAGGCGCGCGTCGCGCAGGCGGTTGGCCCCGAGGACCTCGACGACGGCCGCCTCGAGCGCGGAGAGCGGGACCGGAAGGTCCAGGCCGATTCCCCCGGCCGATCGCTCCAGCCGGCGCAGGTGACGATCGAGGCGGAAGGGACCGCCTCCTACGGCGCGCAACGATTCGAACACGCCGTCGCCGTACAGGAACCCGCGGTCGAACACCGAGACCACCGCCTCGCGGTCCGA
>DATNEZ010000400.1:0-4327 GCA_035606645.1 Binatia bacterium | reverse complement strand
CAGGGGACCTCTGCGTCAACGGCACGTGCACACCGGGATCGACCACGAGCTGCGACGACGGAAACCCCTGCACGACCGATGGGTGCGTCGCATCCACCGGCTGTTTCCACACGGTCATCACCGGTCCCTGCAGCGACGGGAACTCCTGCACCACGGGAGACTTCTGCCAGAACGGCGTCTGCCGCCCGGCCGCGCCGGTCAGCTGCATCGACGGCAACGCCTGCACTATCGACACCTGCGATCGCGCGACAGGCGCCTGCGTGCACGAGACCGTGGGCGCCGACTGCACCGACGGAGACGCCTGCACGATCGACCATTGCGATCCGGCCACTGGCGCCTGCCTCGGGAGGGAGCCGGTGAATTGCGACGATGGCATCGACTGCACGCGCGACGCCTGCAACCCGGCGACGGGATGCACGCACGAGTTCATCTGCCCGCAGGAGGTCGCTGACATCGCCCTCTCGAACAGCAGCCCGCTCGGCAAGGGGTCGGGAACCCTGACCTGGAGGACCACCTTCGAGGTGTCAGTCCTGGGATTCAACATCCTGGCGATTGGTCCGCAGGGGGACAGCACCGGGCTGAACCTGGTCCTCATCCCGTGCACGGAGTGCGTGACCAGCGCCGGCGCCTCCTACGTGTTCGTCGTGCCCAAGCACAAGAGCGGGAAGAACATCTTCGTGCAGCTGATCGGGCGCGATGGACGCGTACTCGGGACGTTCGGCCCGGCGGTGAAGGGGCCGTAGGTCCCCGGGAGCTCGGGCTCAGGATCGGCCGTAGAGCCGCACCGCCTCGGAGAACTCGAGCCGCCGGGCGCGCAGGGTGTCATCCTTGAGGACCTCGGCGCGATCCGGATCGACGAAGTCCATCCGGTAGGCGAACCCGCGCGAGGGATCGAGGTTGTCCGCGATCACGTCGAACGTGGCGGCAGTCTCGCTCGTGGCGCGGAACCAGTGCACGTTGTCCTTCACCTCGGAAATCGTCGTGGCCTCGCCGGCGGCCGCCTCCCGGTCGATGGTCGGCCGGAGCACAAGGTGGTCCGGCTCGTCGCGCAGCCGATCGAAGTGGCGGACGTGCATGCGCCCCTTGATGACGATGTGGCCGGAGACCATGTTCCGGTGGCCGTGCGGGACGATCGCCCGCCCGCGCCGGAGCGCGAAGATCTTCCGGCCGAAGCTGAGGCGCGGCAGGTCGACCTCGATGACCGCGGCGCGATCGTCGGGGTAGTCGACGGCCCGGACGAGTCGATCGAAGTCGATCGACCGCAGCAGGTCGGCCAGATCGACGCGGGCGAAGAGCTCCTCGATCTTCTTCTGCCAGTCGGCCTGCCCGAGCGCGCGCAGGTGGAGATCGGCGCACAGCTCGTTGACCTCCTTGAGCCACCGGTCGGTCACCGGCCGGACGGCCCCCGCGAACAGATCGTGCCTGAAGCAGGTCTCGATGAGGGAGAAGGTCGCGATCGATTGCAGCATGCCCGCGGTGAATGTGCGCCGGGACGGATCGTGGTCGTCCATGTTGGCTAGAATGATACCCTCTCGGAAAGGGGATGCCCATGAGCCTTCGAGTACCGCCCGCCCTGCCGTTCAAGCTCCCGCGGTTCCCCTGGGGCGGCGCCCTGGGCGGGTTCGTGGCGCTTGTGGCGATCATCCTGCTGTTCACGGCGTGGTTCACCGTCGCCCCCGAGGAGGTGGGGATCGTGCTGCGGCTGGGGCGCTACGTCCGGCAGGTCGACCCGGGGCTGAACACCAAGTGGCCGTGGCCGATCGAGACGGTCCTGAAGGTGCCGGTGCAGCGGCAGCTGAAGGAGGAGTTCGGCTTCCGCACCCAGAAGGCGGCGGTCAGCACACGCTATTCCGAGGGGGGCTTCACGCGCGAGTCCCTGATGCTCACGGGCGACCTGAACGTCGCCATCGTGGAGTGGACGGCCCAGTTCCGCGTGCGCGATCCGTACAAGTACCTGTTCAAGGTGCGCGAGGTGCGCGAATCGTTTCGCGACTTGAACGAGGCGGTCATGCGGGAGGTGATCGGGGACCGCGGCGTCAACGAGGTCCTGACGATCGGCAGGCAGGAGATCGCCGCCGCCGCTGAAAAGCGCCTTCAAGAGTTGTGCGATCAGTACGAGATGGGGGTCAAGGTGGAGCAGATCGTCCTGCAGGACGTCAACCCGCCCGACGCGGTGAAGGCGTCGTTCAACGAGGTGAACCAGTCGCAGCAGGAGCGCGAGAAGATGATCAACGAGGCGCGCGCCGAGTACAACAAGATCATCCCGAAGGCGCGCGGCGAGGCGGAGCAGGCGCTCCAGCAGGCGGAGGGGTACCGCACCGAGCGGATCAACCGCGCGCGGGGGGACGCCGAGCTGTTCCGCGCCGTGCACGCCTCCTACCTGCGCTCGCCGGAGGTCACCCGGCGGCGCATCCATCTCGAGACGATGAACGCGGTCTTCCCGAAGCTGAAGCGCAAGATCATCGTGGACGAGCGGCTGAAGGGGCTCCTGCCGCTTCTCAACCTGGACGAGGCGAAGCCATGACCGCCGTGCGCGCCGTGGCGGCCGGGGTCCTGGTCCTGTTCGCGGTGATCGTCCTGTCCGGGACCGTCTACCAGGTCGCCGAGACCGAGCAGGTGGTGATCACCGAGTTCGGGCAGCCGGTCGGGCAGGCCGTCACCACGCCGGGGCTCCACCTCAAGAAGCCGTTCGTGCAGAAGGCGAACTACTTCGACAAGCGCTTCCTGGAATGGGACGGCGACCCCAACCAGGTCCCGACGCGGGACAAGAGGTTCATCTACGTCGACTGCTTCGCGCGCTGGCGCATCACCGACCCGCTGCTGTTCTTCCAGCGCCTGCGCGACGAGACCGGCGCCCAGTCCCGCCTCGACGACATCCTGGACGGCGAGACCCGCAACACCGTCGCCAAGCACGATCTGATCGAGGTCGTGCGCAGCACCAACCGCCCGTTCGCCGGCGGCGACGAGGTGTCGGAAGGGGACCGGCAGCCGGAGGAGGCGGTGAAGATCGAGTTCGGCCGGGCCGCGCTCGACACCGAGGTCCTGAAGGCCGCGGCGGCGCGCACCTCGGACCTGGGGATCGAGATCCTCGATTTCCGCTTCAAGCGGATCAGCTACGTCGAGCAGGTGCAGCAGGAGGTCTACGCCCGGATGATCTCCGAGCGCAAGCGGATCGCCGAGCAGTATCGCTCCGAGGGGGCGGGCGAGTCGGCGCGCATCAACGGCGAGAAGGAGCGGGAGCTGAAGGCGATCACCTCGGAGGCGTTCCGCCGGTCCCAGGAGATCCGCGGCAAGGCCGACGCCGAGGCGGGGGACATCTACGCGCAGGCCTACAACCGCGATCCCGAGTTCTACCGCTTCCTCAAGACGATGGAGACCTACCGCGAGACCCTCGACGAGCAGACGCTCCTGGTCCTGACCACCGACGGCGAGTTCCTGAAGTACCTGAAGGCCTCGCGCTAGGAGTGTGTCCGGGTATCGGGCCGGATCGCGTTCCGGACGCCGCTGCGGCCGGTCACCGGCGCGTGGCCGGAGGCTTCAGGAGACGCCGCAACGCGGCCAGGTGACGCTTCGCCACGGCCTCGCTCTTCGCCTCGATGTCCCGGTAGAGGCTCAGCGCCTTCCTTCCGGCGGGCGTCAGCCGCGCCCCGCCGCCCCGCCATTTCGACGTGACGATCAGGGGGCCGGCGAAGCACGCGTTCATCGTCTCCACGAGAAGCCAGGCGCGCCGGTAGGACATGCCGAGCGCGCGCGCTCCGGAGGAGATGGAGCCGCTCCGCCCGATGGCTTCGAGGAGATCGGCCTTGCCGGGCCCGAACGCGATCGTCGATCCCCGGCTGATCCGCCAGCGCGGGCGGGCCGTCCAGGAGACGCGGCCAGCAGCCTTTCTTGGGATCGTCACGTTCATCGTATTCCGTGATATACAATGCCGCCCGCACAACACCAGATGGGGAGTGTACCGCAGCTCCGGAAGGATCGAGGTTGATCATGTCGCGACGTGCCGCGGCCATGGCCGCGATGCTCATTCTGAGTCTGTCGGTCGCCTGGGCGGCCGCCCCTGCCCCCGCGTCGTCTTCGGCGGCCCCGGCCGAGATCGTCGTCTACGCGGCCGCCAGCCTGCGCGACGTCCTGCAACAACTGGCGCCGGCGTGCGAGACATCGCTCGAGTCGAAGCTCGTGTTCAATTTCGGCGCCTCGAACGATCTGGCGCGGCAGATCGAGGCGGCCAACAAGGCCGACGTCTTCCTCTCGGCCGACGAGACCTGGATGGATCACGTCGCCCAGGCAGGGCTCGTGGACGCGGCATCGCGCCGGTCCCTGCTCTCCA
>DATNEZ010000389.1:0-5748 GCA_035606645.1 Binatia bacterium | reverse complement strand
GGTTGCGCCGCCCCTCGTAGAGCGTGATCTCGAGCCAGGTGTTGGCCTGCCCGGACACGCGCTCGACGCGCGCCGGCAGGGTCTTCCGGCCTTCGAGGACGATCCCCTTGCGCAGCGCCTCCACCTCGACCCCGCTGATCCCCCCCTTGACCTTCACCCGGTAGACCTTCGGGACATGATTGACCGGGTGGGTGAGGCGGAATGTCAGATCGCCGTCGTTCGTCAGGATCAGGAGCCCCTCGCTGTTCCAATCGAGACGACCGACCGGGAAGATCCGCTCGCGCACCCCCTGGAGGAGCTCGAGGACGGTCGGCCGGCCCTCCGGGTCGGAGGCGGAGGTGATGAACCCCTTGGGCTTGTGCAGGAGGTAGTAGACACGACGCCCGCTCCCCTGCACCCTCCTCCCGTCCACGCGGACGACGTCACGCCCGGGGTCGACGCGCACCCCTTGCGTGGTGATGACCTTGCCGTTGACCTCGACGCGGCCCGCCTCGATCAGGCGTTCCCCTTCACGGCGGGAGGCGACCCCTGCGTCGGCGAGATACTTCTGCAGCCTTATCCCGTCGCCAGGATCAGGAATCGTCCCCGTCGTCCTGCCGTTCGCTCTCATCGTCATCATCGTCCTGGGAGTCCTCGCCGTTCCCGCCGTCGTCCCCGTCCTCTTCCTCGAAGGGACCTCGCGCGGCAAGCGCCTCGGAGGAGGTCTCGGCCGCCCCCGCCGGGGCACCGCCGGCAGGGCCGCTCGCCGCCAGGACGCCGAAATCGGCCATGTCCGGCAGATCCTCGAGCGTGTTGAGCCCGAAATGCGTCAGGAACTGGGGGGTCGTGCCGTACAGGATCGGCTTGCCGACCACTTTCTTCCGTCCCAGGACCCGGACCAGCTGCTTCTCGAGAAGCGCCTCGAGGACCGAGGTCGGATCGGTCCCCCGGATCGCCTGGATCTCGGGGGTCGTGATCGGCTGGCGGTACGCGATGATCGCCAGCGTCTCGAGGGCCTGCGACGAGAGCCTCCGCCTGTTGCGCGAGCGGAACAGCGCACGGACCCACTCGCCGATTTCGGGCCGGGTCGCCATGCGGTAGCCCCCGGCGACCTGCTGCACCATGAGCCCGCGGTCCTCCGCCTCGCAGTTCTGCACCAGGCTGTCGAGGGCCGATTGCAGGGTCTCCTTCCCGGCCGCCGGGAACAGGTCGACCAGGTCCTCGAGCGTCAGCGGCTCCTCGGCGGCGAAGACCAGCGCCTCGACGATCGCCTTGAGCCGCCCCTCGGCCGGTGTCGCGGTGGCTTCACGCATCGGCCCCTCCATCCTCCAGGGAAGGCGGCGGGACCGACCCGTCCGCCAGGACGATCAGGATGTCCTCCTGGTGGTGGCTGGTGTAGGCGCGCACGAGGCGCAGCCGGACGACCTCGAGCAGGGCCAGGAAGGTCAGGATGCAGGACACCCTGTCGGTCAGGCCGGCGAAAAGGACACGGAAGTGGATCCGGCGCTCCCGCTGCATGGTGTCCATGAGCCAGTTGATCCTCTCGACGAGCGTGATCCGCTCGCGGCTGATCGGGGACGCCTCGTTCCCCGGGCGGGACAGGATCTCCCGGAAGGCGCGCAACAGGGCGAAGAGATCGGCATCGATCCCCTGCTCGCCGGCGTACTCCGCGACGGCGGCGGCCGGCCGGAGGTAGATCATCTCCATGACCGCCTCTCTCTCCTGCAGGTGCTCGGCGGCCACCCGCAGCTCCTCTCCCCGGGCGCGACGATCCTCGTCGGCCATCTCCCCGGATCCGCTCTCCGCGGCGGCCAGCTCGACCGGATCGGGCGGCAGGAGCCGGCGCGATTTCATGTGGATGAGCGTCGCCACCCCCACCAGGTGGTCGCCGTTCGTCTCCGGGTCGGCCTCCTGCACCAGCGCCAGGTACTCGTTGTACTGCCGGACGATCTCGGCGACCGGGATGACCGTGACGTCCAGGGCCTCGGTGCGGATCAGGTGCAGGAGCAGATCGAGCGGACCCTGGAACGCGGGCAGGCGGATCTCGCCCGGGCCGACCGGCCGTCCGCCCGCGCTGCCCGGCTGAGACGAAACCGCCCCGTCGGGCGGCAGGGCGCTCGCGCTCATGGGGACGTCCTCGTGTCAATCTTCATCGCAGCCCGCACCCTCTTCATGGTCTCCGCCGCCTCCGCTCTGGCCCGTCGCGCCCCGTCCTCCAGGACGGCGCGGACGTGGTCGCGATCGTTCATCAGCCGGGCCCGACGCTCCTGGATGGGACTGAGGACCGGCTCCAGGTGCCTGAGCAGATGGTTCTTGCAGTCGATACAGCCGATCCCGGCCCGCCGGCATTCCACGTTGACCAGATCGAGCGTGATCCGGTCCGAGAACGCCTTGTGCAGATCATAAACCGGACAGACGTCCGGATCGCCCGGGTCCTTGCGGGTTTTCCTCGCGGGGTCGGTGACCATCTTCAGGATCTTCTGCCGGGTCTCCGGCAGCGGGTCTCCCAGGTTCACGGCGTTGCCGTACGACTTGCTCATCTTTCGGCCATCGGTGCCCGGGACGCGGGGGACCCGGGTGGTCAGGGCCTGCGGCTCCGGGAAGACCTCCCCGTACAACGAGTTGAAGCGCCTGGCGATCTCCCGGCAGAGCTCCAGGTGGGACAGCTGGTCCTCCCCCACCGGCACCTTCTCCGCCCGGTAGATCAGGATGTCGGCCGCCTGCAGGACCGGGTAGCCCAGGAAACCGTAGTTCGTCAGGTCGCGATGGGTGATCTGCTGCTGCTGCTCCTTGTACGTCGGGACCCGCTCCAGCCAGCCCACCGGCACGATCATCGACAGCAGGAGGTGCAGCTCCGCGTGCTCCGGAACGTGCGACTGCACGAAGATGGTGCACCGTTCCGGGTCGAGACCGGCCGCCAGCCAGTCGATGGCCATGTCGAGGACATGGTCCCGCAGATGGGACGTGTCGGCGTACTCGCTCGTCAGGGCGTGCCAGTCGCATATGGCGAAGTAGCACTCGTGCGTGTCCTGGAGCCGGACCCAGTTCTCCAGGGCGCCGACCAGGTGCCCGATGTGCATCGGCCCGGTCGGCCGGAAGCCGGACAGGACGCGCGGGCGCCTGCCTGCCTGCGCCTCCCCGGCGGGGCTCACGACGTCTTCCGGATCATCGCCCCGTGGATGATCTGCAGCGCCGTCGTGATGCGGCCGAGCTTCCGCCCCCGCTTCTGGATCGCCTGGGTGTCCTCCGCGGCGGGCTGGTCGCCTCGCACCTCTTTCTGGAGCTTGTCCAGCTCGAAGGCCAGCTGTTTCATCTCGGACGTCTCGAATTTCTTGAAGGTGTTGGCATTGACCAGGATCAGCCCCTCGCCGATGTCGCGCGCCATGGCGTAGGCCGATCCCCCCATGAAATTCCCCATCCTGGCTCCTCCATGGCCGGACGGTACCGGCCGGGCCTCTAGCCGATGCCGTACCTCGGCCACTTGCTTTCGATCAGCGCCAGCGTCTCCGGCGTGTGGCGAATCTCCTCCGGCCACTCGCGCGTGAATCCCTCGGACGGCCACTTGCGCGTCGCATCGATCCCCATGTGCGACCCGTACTGCGGCAGCCGCGACGAGTGGTCGAGGACGTCCACCGGCCCCATCACGAACTCGATGTCCCGCTCCGGGTCGATGTGGTTGAGCGCCTTCCAGGCCGCCTCGCGGACGTCCTGCACGTCGACGTCGTCATCCACCACCAGGATCACCTTGCTGAACATCGCCTGGCCCATGCCCCAGATCGCGTGCATCACCTTGCGCGCGTGGCCGGGGTAGCGCTTGCGCACGGACACCAGGATCAGGTTGTGGAAGATCCCCTCCGCCGGCATGTTGATGTCGACGATCTCCGGCAGCTGCCGTTTCATGATCGGCAGGAAGACCCGCTCGATCGCCTTCCCGATGTAATAGTCCTCCATGGGGGGCGGCCCGACGATGGTGGTCTGGTAGATCGGCTGCCGCCTGCGGGTCACGCAGGTCAGGTGGAACACCGGGTAGTCGTCGGGAAGGGAGTAGTAGCCGGTGTGGTCGCCGAAGGGCCCTTCGCGCCGCCGCTCGGAGGGGTCGACGTACCCTTCCAGGACGAACTCCGCGGACGCCGGCACCTCCAGGTCCACGGTGATCCCGCGGACCATGGGGACCGGCTCGCGCCTCACGAAGCCGGCCAGGAACATCTCGTCGACATCGTCGGGGAGCGGGGCCGCCGCCGCGAACACCAGCGAGGGCTCCGCGCCGATCGCGCAAGCGACATGAAGGCGCTTGCCGCGCTCCTCCGCGCGGCGGTGGTGGTGCGCGCCGTGCTTGTGGATCTGCCAGTGCATCGCGGCCGTGGTCTCGTCGAACACCTGCATCCGGTAGATGCCGCAGTTGCGCTTGCCCGTTTCCGGGTCGTGCGTGAAGACGAGCGGCAGCGTGATGTAGCGCCCCGCGTCCTTGGGCCAGCACTTGATGACCGGCAGCGACAGGAGCGAGGGGCGATCGCGCTCGACCACCTCCTGGCAGGCCGCCTTCTTGACCACCACGGGGAACAGGTCGGCCAGGTCCTTCAACCGGGGCAGCATCTTGATCTTGTCGAGCAGGGTGGCCGGGGCCTTCCCCTCCAGGAGCGCGTCGACCCGCTCGCCGAACGAGTCGAGAGACTCGACCTCGAGGGCGATCTTCATCCTCGCGATCGATCCGAGGGCGTTGATCAGGACCGGGACGTCGTATCCCTCGGGACGCTCGAACAGGAGAGCGGGCCCGCCGCCGGGAGACTTCGACACCCGATCGGTGATGGCGCTGATCTCGAGGTCGACGCTGACCGGCTCGCGCACGCGCCGAAGCTCGCGGCGCGACTCCAGCGCTTCGATGAAGGCCCGCAGGTCGGCGTGGGCCACGCGGCGCTCCTCAGGCCTTGCCGGAGCTGGCGGGCCGGCTCGCGGGCGCCCTGGCGGCCGTCTTGAAGGTCAGGGACACCATCCCCAGCCCGACCTTGTCCCCGCTCACGATGGGGGCGGGCGAGCCGGTCGACAGCCGCTGCCCGTTCACGAAGGTGCCGTTCAGGGCCCCGACCTCCTCGGACAGCAGGAACGCTCCGTCCTTGAGGACGATCCGCGCGTGGCGCCGCGACACGGAGCGGTTCATGTCGACCTGGGTCAGGTCGATCTCGGGGCGCGTCCCGGTCACCGGATCGTACCGGCCGATGAGCGAGATCTCGGTGGTGATCGGGAAGTGGCGCGCGCCGCCGTCGAGCACCAGGAGCGCCATGGCCCCCTCGGGAACCTCGATTTCGGCGATCGGCTTCGGGGCGGCCTGCACGCCGTCCGCAGGGGCGGCCCCCGCCACCGGCGGAGGGGCTTCGGCCGCCTGGTCCATGTCGACCGCGGCGACCTTGGCCACAGGCGCCGCCTGCCGGCCCGCCGAGGTCGCCTTCCCCAGGATCTCGATCTTCCGGCTCGCTTCCTGCAGGCGGTTGCTCAGCTTCCGCAGCATGCGGACGGCGATCTCGATGTTCCCCCGGATCATCTTGTCGAAGGTTGCGCTGTTGATCTCGATCAGCTCGCAGGCGTCGAGCGCCTCGGCGGAAGCCGTCCGGGGAAGCCCTTCCAGGACCGCGATCTCCCCGAAGAAGTCCCCCTTCTCCATGATGGCCAACTCCTGCTTCACGCCGCCGACGGCCCGGAAGATGCGCACGGCGCCGGACTGGACGACGTACATCTCGGTGCCGAGATCCCCCTCGACATAGATCGTCTCCCCTT
>DATNEZ010000106.1:0-3025 GCA_035606645.1 Binatia bacterium | reverse complement strand
CGTGCCGGTCGGGACCAACATCCCGGTCACTCCGGCGACGCTCCAGCCGGCCACGAATTCGATGTTCTACTACCTTGTCGGCCACAACAGCCTCACGGCGGGAGCGAGGACGGCCCTGGGCCGCGGCGTCAACAACACGGTCCGCCTGCCCGCGCTCACCTGTCCGTAGGCGTCACGAGAGTCCAGCAGGATAAAAGAGGCCCGCAAGGGCCTCTTTTTTTTGCTAGGCTTCGCGCCAGGTGACCACCGCCTCCACGCACGGCCTGCGCCGCGGGCTGGGTGTCCTGACCCTGGCCGGGACCATCTTCGTCTTCGTCTCGTCGGGGCCGTTCGGGCTCGAGGCGATGGTCCGGGACGGCGGCCCGGGGGCGGCCGTCCTGATGCTCATCGTCGGGCTGGTGTTCTGGGGGCTGTCCCACGCCCTCGTCGCCACCGAGCTGTCGAGCGCGGTCCCCGAGGAGGGGGGGTTCTTCCGCTGGGTCGAGCTGGCCTTCGGGAAGTTCTGGGGCTTCCAGACGGCGTGGTGGTACTGGATCAAGATGCTCGCCGACACGTCGATCTACCCGATGCTGTTCTGCGAGTACCTGAAGTACTGGGTGACCGACATCCCCCTCTGGCAGGAGCGGCTCCTGCGGGTCCTGGTCATCTGGCTGTTCGTCTGCATCAACCTGCGCGGCATAAGGACCGGCGGCGGCCTGGCCGTCGGCTTCACCCTGTTCATCCTGGCGCCGTTCGTCCTGTTCGTCCTGATGGGGGCGCCGCGGTTCAGCCCTTCGTTCGTCAGCCCCCTGGTCTCCGCGGGAAAGGGAACGCTCGAGGGGCTCGGCCTCGCCCTGATGTACGGGATGTGGTGCTACAACACGCTCGACTCGGTCTCGATCGTGGCGGGGGAGGTCCGGGACCCGACCCGCGCCTACGGACGCGCCTACGCGCTGGCCATCCCGGCCCTGTTCCTCGGCTACCTGCTGCCGATTCTGATCGGCCTCGCCATCGACCCCGCGTACGCGCTGTGGGATGACCACCACTTCTCGACCCTGGGCTACCGTCTTGGCGGCGAATGGCTCGGCGGCTGGATCGCCATCGGCGGGCTGATCAGCAACGTCTCGCTGTTCCACGGCGCGCTCATGGTGAACACCCGCGTGCCGCTGGTCCTGGCCCAGGAGGGGCGCTTCCCGGCCCTGTTCGCGTCGGTCGGCGCCCGGTTCGGCGCCCCCTGGGTGTCGCTCGTCTTCGAGGGGACGGCGTACACGGTGATCGCCTTGACGATCGGCAGCTTCACCGACATCGTGGTGTGGAACCAGTGGCTGAACCTGGGGATCTACACGCTCATCTACATGTCGTTTCTCAGGCTGCGCCGGACCCGTCCCGACCTGCCGCGCCGGTTCAAGGTCCCGGGAGGATGGATCGGGGCCGTCGCCATCTGCATCGGGCCGTTTCTGATCTGCTGGGCCGGGGTGCCCATCGGGGCGAGACGGCTGGCCTGGGCGGGGATTCTCGGGCTGCTCAGCGGGCCCCTGGTCTACCTGGCCCTGCGGGCACTTCTCGGGAGACGGGGAGAGCCGCCTCGAAACGCTCCAGGTACCACCGCTTGAACGTCCCGGAGTGGCTCTCCTGCGGTGTGTAGACCCCGTGGTCGTGGGACCGGGATGAGACCCCCTTCTGCACGAGCTCGCAGACCGCCCAGTCCTGGCGCCCGATGAGATTGATGAACTCGATCGCGTCGGACGGGTCGAACCCGGGCTGCGCCATGGTCTCGGGATCGAACAGCCATTCGGTGACGATGCGAGTGCGGTCGGGCGCCGCCGGACGCAGGATGCGGTACTGCGCGTAGTCGGGGAAGACGTTCAGGAGCATCGTCGGGAAGATGCTCTCGCCGTCGTACCGGCGCTTCTCGTCGTCGCTGAGCCCCTTCAGGAACGGCCGCCTGGTGACGCCGCCCATCGTGAAGGTGGTCGCCCCCTCCCGGAACCAGGCGATCTCGTCCGACCCGGCCGCGTCCACGATCCCCTTGCGGTACAGGGGGACGATGTCGCAGAGCTCCGGGTGGACCCCGGGACAGTGGTAGCACTCCAGGTAATTCTCGACGAGGATCTTCCAGTTGCAGGCGACCTCGTGCTCCTCGCGGGCGCCGACCCGGAGCGTGTCCAGCGGGTAGCGACGCAGGCGATCGGGGAGGGGGCCCAGAACCTCGAGGAGCGGCACCGCCCGCTCCCCCTCGAGGTTGATGAAGACGAACCCGCCCCAGGTCGAGACCGCGACCGGCCGGAGGGAGAACTGATCCTTCGGCAGCCCGGCGGCCTCCCACAGGTGCGGCGTTCCCGCCAGCCGTCCGTCCAGCGAGTAGGTCCAGGCGTGGTAGGGGCAGGACACAGCCCCCTTGAGCCGCCCCTCCGGTTCGGTGACCAGCCGCGAGCCGCGGTGCCGGCAGACATTGAAGAAGGCGCGCAGCCGCCCCTCGCGGTCGCGCACCACGAGGACGCTCTCCCTGCCGACCTCGAGAGTCAGGAACCGGCCCGGCTCCGCCAGGCGCTCCTCGCGCCCCGCGCAGATCCACGTCCGTCCGAAGACCCGATCCCATTCCGTCTCGAGGATCGAGCCGTCCCAGTAGAAGTGCCCGGCCAGCGTGGCTTCCAGCTGCATGTCCGCTCCGATGCGGGACATGGTACACCCGTGCGGCGCCGCGCGTGAAGGATGTAGAATGACCCGCGTTCACGAGGCGTGGGCCGTTAGCTCAGGCGGTAGAGCATGTGCCTTTTAAGCACAGGGTCGCTGGTTCGAGTCCAGCACGGCTCACCACTCTCGTCCCACCGGAGGCCGTCATGGATCCGCTCTGCGTGCCGGCCGTCCCCGAAGATGCCGCGGCCATTCTCGACATGATGCGGGACTACTATCCGATCGAGGGGGCGTCGTTTCGTCCCGAGGTGCAGGGTCCGGCGCTGCGGGCGCTCCTCGCCGATCCGGCGCTCGGGCGGGTCTTTCTGGTTCGCCACGGCCCGGAAGTCGCGGGATACGTCGTCCTCACCTT
>DATNEZ010000359.1:0-6491 GCA_035606645.1 Binatia bacterium | reverse complement strand
TCCTTCTGGAGCTTCGCCTGCATCTGCTGCGCCTGCTTCATCAAGGCCTTGATGTCCAATGTCGCCTCAGACCTGCTCGACGTCGACGATCTGGCCGCCGAACGCGTCGAGCAGCGACCGCACCAGGGGCGTCTTCTCCGCCGCCTCGCGCATCCGCTGCTTCTGCAGATCCTTGGTCTCGGCGGGGGAGGGGGCCCGGCCGGCGGCGGCCATGCCGGGCGCCGCCACCGTCACGCGGACGGCCAGGTCGCGGCCCGCGACCTCGCGCGCCACGCGCCGCAGGCAGTCGAGGCTTTCCCGGGCCTCCACCTTCTCGCGGAAGAAGGAATGCTTCTCGTTGAACGCGATGACCAGCGCGTCCCCGTCGATTTCGATCCAGGAGGCCTCCTCGAGGAACCCGCCCAGGGCCTGGCGCTCCTGGTGCACCCGCTTCAGGATGGCCTCGACGGCCGCCTGGTCCCGCCCGCCCGGGTCGGCGCTCGCGGCAGGGACCGCGTCGGCCGCCTGGGCCGGCAGGGTCGCGAAGACGGTCACCGAGCCCGGCTCGGCCGACGCGGCGGTTGCCGGCATGCGCGGCAGAGCCGCGGCCGTGGGCGGCATCGCGGGGGAGAATGGCACCGCGGGCGAGGAGGGGGCCGAGGCGCCCGCCACTGCGGCGCTCGCGAGCAGCGGTCCCGGCGCCGCGCCGGCCTTGTGCGACCCGCCGGACGGGGTGGTGCGCGGGCGCGGCGGCGCCTCGCCCGCCCCGTCCCGGTCCGGGCCGTCCGGCGCGCTGCCGGCCCGCGCGATCAGGTCCTCGATCGGCGTCAGGTCGGCCAGGCGCGCCAGCTTGATCGCCAGGGCCTCCAGCAGGAACCGCGGGTGCCCCGAGTTCTTGACCCGGTACTCCTCGCGCGTCATCAGCTCCAGAAGGCGCAGCAGCTCGTCCTCGCTCCACGCGGCGGCCTGCGCGCGGAGGATCGCCACCTCGTCGGCCCCCCCCTGGACGTGGCGCCCGGCGTCCGGCACGACGGTCACCAGCAGGAGGTCGCGCCCGTGGGCCATCAGGTCCTCGAGGAACTGCGTCGGCAGGTACCCCTTCTCGAACACCGTCTCGACGATGCCGATGAGACGCGAGTAGTCCCTCGCCCGCACCGCCTGGTAGAAGCCGGTGATGAGGTCCTGGTCGATGACCCCCAGGATCGTCCGCGCCTGCTCGTCGGTGACCACGGCACCCGTGAAGGCGATCACCTGGTCCAGGGCGCTCTGCGCGTCCCGCAGCGATCCCTCCGCCAGGCGCGCGATCAGGTCGAGCACGCCGCGCGGGACCGACACCTTCTCCCCGTCGGCCATGCGCGCCAGGTGGTCCGCCATCTCCGCCGTCGCGATCTTCTTGAATTCGAAGTGCTGGCAGCGGGACAGGATGGTCAGGGGGAGCTTGCGGTAGTCGGTGGTGGCGAAGACGAACAGGACGTGCGGCGGCGGCTCCTCCAGCGTCTTCAGGAGGGCGTTCCACGCCTCCGTCGTCAGCATGTGCACTTCGTCGATGATGTAGATCTTGTAGCGGTCGCGGGCCGGCGCGTAGCGCACGGTCTCGCGCAGCTCGCGCACCGAGTCGATGCCGCGGTTGCTGGCGCCGTCGATCTCCAGGACGTCCATCGACCGCGACTCGGCGATCTCCCGGCACGAGGCGCAGGCGTTGCAGGGGGTCGTGGTCGGCCCCTCGGCGCAGTTCAGGGCCTTGGCCAGAAGGCGCGCGACCGTCGTCTTGCCGACGCCCCTGAGCCCCGAAAACAGGTAGGCGTGATGGATACGCCGGTTCTGGACGGCGTTCTGGAGCGTCGTGACGATCGGCTTCTGGCCGACCACCTCTTCGAATGTCTGAGGCCGGTACTTCCGGGCGAGAACTTGGTAGCTCAAAGGGGTCTCTGGTCGAAAGGAGGCCGGCCTGAGGGCCGGTTCAAGCAGACCCGCGGCGCCTGCGAGGTCCTCCTGACGGCTGCTCCCTTCCGGGCCTGACCGGGTTTGGCGGTTCGCATCGCGCGGGGCTCGAACCGGCCGTCACGCCGGCCTCGTGCACCGCCTGGCGTCAGCAGTGCTTCGCCGATGCCGCTCGATGCTATTGCATCCGCCGGGGCCTGTCAACGCACGGCGGCGGTCCGCGCCGGAGATTCGTGGGATAATCGTCGCCGATTCCAACAGGGAGCCACGCCATGTACAAGACCAAGAACGACCTGCCCGAGAAGGTCCGCACGCAGATCGCGGCGCTGCTCCAGGAGCGCCTGGCGGAGGCCGTCGACCTGGTGACCCACGCCAAGCAGGCCCACTGGAACGTCAAGGGCCCGAACTTCATCGCGCTGCACCAGCTGTTCGACCAGGTCTACGAGCACGCCGGAGAGCACGTGGACCTGATCGCCGAGCGCATCGTGCAGCTCGGCGGCATCGCGGAGGGGACGGTCCGCGTCGCGGCGAAGCGCTCGCGCCTGCCGGAGTACCCGCTCGCTGTCGCGGGCGGCAAGGAGCACGTCGAGTCCCTCGCGCGGAGCCTCGCCTATTTCGGCGAGGAGGTCCGCAAGGGGATCGACCTGGCGGACGAGATTGGGGACAAGGACACCGCCGACATCTTCACGGAGATCTCGCGCAGCCTCGACAAGGACCTGTGGTTCGTCGAGGCGCACGCCCAGTCCGAGCGCTGACCGCCCCGCCCGGGAGAGCGTCCGATCCCCGCGGGGTGCCGCGTCAGGGCGTGCAAACCGCCGGGCCAGATGCTACATTGACGCGAGCACGGAGGCCTTTGGACTCATGCTCAGCGTGTCGATGTCGGCAACTCTCGCGCTCGGATTCCTCCTCGGCCTGAGGCACGCGCTCGACGCCGATCACCTCGCGGCGGTCGCCGCCCTGGGGGCCTCGAAGGACGGCCTCAGGCGCGCCCTCGCGAACGGGCTGTCGTGGGGGGCCGGTCATGCCCTGGCCATCGGGGCCGCCGGCGGCGCCGCGCTGGCCCTGCGCTCCGCGGTCCCGCACCGTCTCGCCATCGCGTTCGAGCTGGCGGCCGCGGTCATGCTCGTCGGCCTGGGAGGGCTGGCGCTGCGCGGGGCGCTCCGCGATCGGCTGCACGTCCACGAGCACCGGCACGGCGGCGTGACGCACGCCCATCTGCATTTTCACGCGGCGCGGCACGCGGCGGAAGCGGCGCATCGCGACGGCGCCGCGGCGACCGCCCCGGCGCCGCACCGGCACCCGCATCCGGCCCGGCTGGCGCTCCGGCCGTTCGTCGTCGGCTGCGTCCACGGGCTGGCCGGCAGCGCCGCGCTGGCGCTCCTGGTCCTGGCGTCGGTGCCGACCGTTTTCGACGGATGTGTCTATCTGCTGTTCTTCGGCGCCGGCACGACGGTGGGGATGGCGGTGATGAGCGTCCTGCTGGGCGTCCCGCTGGTCCTGGCGCGGCGGAGTACTGCCGGGGTGACCCGGGCGCTCCGGGCCGCGGCGGGACTGGGGAGCCTGGCGGTCGGCCTCGACCTGGCCTACAGGACCGGCCTGGCCGGCGGGTTCTTCGGCTAGGAGCCCTGTCGGCCAGGCTCCTACGCGTTCTGCCCGTCCGATTCCGCGAAATCCTCGTCCAGGTTGTAGATCGCCCGCGCGATCTTCCACGAGCCGTCCTTCTGTCTTTCCAGGATCCACAGGTACTTGACCTTCGCCTCCATGACGTTCTCGCCGCCGCCCGGCATGGTCACGGTCATCTCGAGCCGCTCGAACGCCCAATCGCCGGCCACGCGGGTCTCGATCGGGCGCAGCAGGATCTTCGACGGGGTCTGGTCGAAGAACTCCTCATAGTGGTCGCCGATCGCCCCCCGGCCGGTGATAGCCGGCTCGTCGGTCGGCATGAGGACCGCGTCCTCGGTGAACAGGGGGGTCATGCGCGACACGTCGGCGTCGTTGTGCGCCAGGACGTAGGCGTCGTGCAGCCGGGAGATCGCCGCCAGGTCCTGGGCGCTCGCGCCGTGCGCTTCCGTCGGGCGGTTCTCCGGTGACGGTGTGCAGGCCGCAACGAGCAGGAGCGCGGCCACGGCGGGCAGGCGGTGTCTCACGGTGTCACCTCAGGGCGTCTCGGCCGGAGGCAGCGGCACGGGGGATCCGAGCGCGCTGACCTCCAGCAGGTGAAGGACGATGCGGGCGGAGAGCCCCCACAGGGTCTCCCCCTCGTGCAGGAAATAATGGACCCGGCGGGTGCGCCCCGCGCGCGGCTCGTCGCGCGACGTCCAGCGATCGGCCTGCAGCAGGCTCTCGACCGGGATGGTGAAGATGCGCGCCACCTCCGCCTCCATCGCCACGAGCGGCGGGACCCGGTACAGGACGCCGGCGACGGGGGTCACCGCCACGGTGTCGGACAGGGTCGGAAAATCGTCGAGGAGCCCGAGCACCTCGACCGCCCCGGGGGGCAGGGCGATCTCCTCCTGCGCCTCGCGTAGAGCGGTCCTCACGGGATCGTCGTCCCCGGGCTCCACCAGCCCGCCGGGAAAGGCGACCTGGCCGGCGTGCGTCGGCAGGTCCTCGGTGCGCCGGGTCAGAAGCAGGCGCAGCGGCCCGCCGTCGTCCACGATCGCCGCGAGCACGGCGGCGCGCTGCGGCCGGTCGAGGTGCCGCCGCGCGCGCCGAGGCAGGCGCTCGCGCAGCGAGGGGACGAGCCCCCCGCCCGATCCCGCGGCCGGGGGCGTCATCGCGGCAGCTCCCGGGCGATGAAGTGCGAGACGGACGGCGGCCCCGGTCCCTTGTGATGGCGCCGCGCCCGCTCCTCGATGGCGCGGTCCGCCAGCGTGATCCGCTCGTGCTGCCTCATGTGCTCCACCCACGACTCGACCAGGAACGACTCGACGTAACGCCCGGGGTCGGCCGGATCGCTCAGCAGGTCCCAGCGGAAGGCGCCGTCGCGCAGGCGGATGCGCCTCACGTCGCGCATCGCCCGCGCGAACTCGTCGGCCTCGCCGGGATCGATTCTGTACTCGACGGTGATCAGGACCGGCCCGCGGTCGCCATCCGGCTCCCCGGAGACCACCGGCGCGGGCCAGTGCCGCGACGGCGCCAGGTCCGGCCCGTCGCCGGATTTCAGGCGGAAGCGCCAGGTCGCCGCGATCCCGAGGAGCGTGCCGGCGCCTGCCGCGCCCAGCGCGGCGCGCAGCCCCGCATGCGACGCGACCGCCCCCCACAGGGCGCTCCCCAGCGCCATCCCGCCGAAGAAGACCAGCAGGTAGACCGCCAGGCCCCGGCCCCGCACCCAGGGGGCGATCGCCGCCTGCGCCGCGGCGTGGAAGGTGGTCAGGAGCGTGATCCAGGCCCCGCCGGCCACGAGCATCACGCCGCAGAGGAGCGGGAAGCTCCGGACCAGCCCGAGGGCGACGAGCCCCGAGGCGAACACGGCGCTCGAGGCGCGCACGACACCGTCCGGGCCGAGCCTCAGGCGGAGGGCCGGCAGGGCGAGGGCCCCCGCGACCGCCCCGGCGCCGAAGCAGCCGAGCGCCAGGCCGTACCCGGTCGGCCCCTGCAGAAGCTCGAAGCGCACGATCGTGGGGAGCAGCGCGAACAGGGCGCTTCCCGACACGATGAACGCGGTCGAGCGGGCCAGCACGGCGTGCAGGTCCGGGGAGTGGCGCGCGTAGCGCAGCCCCGCGAGCAGGGCGCCGACCAGGCTCTCCACCGGCAGGAGGCTCTGGCGCGGCGGCCGCCGCCAGCGGTACAGGACCACGAGGACGCCGAGGAACGACACTGCGTTCAGGAGGAACGTGGCGCCCGGCCCGGCCGCGGCGACCACGAGCCCCCCCAGGGCCGGGCCGAGGGCGCGCGCCAGGTTGATGGCGATGCCGTTGAGCGCCAGGGCGGCCGGCAGGTCGCGCCGGCCAACCAGCTCGGGGAAGATCGCCTGCCAGGCGGGGGCGTTGAGCGCCGTCCCGGTGCCGATGACGAAGGTGAACACCAGGAGGCTCGGGGCGGAGACCGTCCCGAGGAGCGTCAGGGCGCCGAGCCCGGCGCTGGCCGCCAGCATGAACCCCTGCGTCACCAGCAGGAGCCGCCGCCGGTCCACCACGTCCGCCAGCGCCCCGGCCGGCAGCGCGAACAGGAAGATCGGCAGCGTCGTCGCGGCCGGCACGAGCGCTATCAGGATCGGCGAGACCGTCAGCGAGGTCATCAGCCAGGTCGCGCCGACATCCTGCATCCACGTCCCGATGTTCGACAGGATCGCGGCGATCCACAGGGCGCGGAAGAGCGGCTGTCCCAGCGGGGACCAGGCGGCGGCAGGAGCCGCCGGCGCATCCCCGGCCGCCTGATGCGAAAGGGCCGTGGCCGGCGTATCGCGTTGGCTCATGTCGTAGCTATGCTACCAGCAGTCCCCCCTCCGTTCGTCACCCCCTCGCGACCGATCCCATAACCCCCGGGTCGTATCCTCTCCACAGTGGCACACAGGGTGTGGAAGCGAAGGGCACCGGCGGACGGCTGACCGCGGACGATTCCTGCCCCTG
>DATNEZ010000100.1:0-3279 GCA_035606645.1 Binatia bacterium | reverse complement strand
AGGCGGAAGCGACAAAGAGCAGGCCGGCAAAAGACATCGCTATGGCGGCCGGGATCCGGGAACGGGGTGTCGCCGTCATGAGGACCTCCTGGGCGCCCCAGGAGGGCGCCCGATCGCCGGCGGCGTTGGATGCACGCAAGCCAGCGTACCGTACGGCCCTTATACGTCCGATGCGCGGCACCCGTCAATCGGCGCCCGTGAATCCGCGCGGCGGAAACCCCGCGGCGCCGGGACTCCACGCGACGGGGACGGTGCGCCCGGATTGACAGGGAAGCGGGAGACATCCTAGGATGCGCATCCTCGAAACGGAGCAGAATCGCATGGCGTCGCCCATGATGCAGTCCGAGTTCCCGGAGCTGAAGCTGCTCGGGCGCGGCAAGGTCCGGGACAACTACGACCTGGGGGACGCGCTCCTCATCGTCTCCACCGACCGGATCTCGGCGTTCGATCACATCCTGCCGAACGGCATTCCGGACAAGGGGAAGGTCCTGAACCAGATCTCCATCTTCTGGTTCGAGAGGACCGCCGGCCTCGTGCGCAATCACCTGAAGGAGCACCGGGTCGAGCGCTTCCCCGAGACGCTGCGTCGGCATGCCGAGGCCCTGCGGGGGCGGGCGGTCGTGGTCACGCGGCTCGACATGCTGCCGGTCGAGTGCGTGGTGCGCGGCTACCTGGCCGGATCGGGGTTCAAGGAGTACATGAAGACCGGGTCGGTCTGCGGCCTGAAGCTTCCTCCGGGCCTGAAGGATTCGTCCCGCCTGCCCGAGCCCCTGTTCACGCCGTCCACCAAGGCGGTCACGGGCCACGACGAGAACATCCCGTTCGCCAAGGTGGTCGATCTGGTCGGGCGGGAAACCGCCTCCAAGGTCCGGGACCTCAGCCTGGAGATCTATCGGAAGGGGTGCGAGCACGCCGAGTCGCGCGGCATCATCATCGCCGACACGAAGTTCGAGTTCGGGCGCGACCGGGACGGCCTGGTGCTGGCCGATGAGGTCATGACGCCGGACTCCTCCCGCTTCTGGCCGAAGGAGACCTACCGCGAGGGGGGCGCCCAGCCGTCCCTCGACAAGCAATACGTCCGCGACTACCTCGAGACCCTCGGCTGGGACAAGAACCCGCCGGCGCCCCGCCTCCCCGACGAGATCGTCCAGGGGACCAGCCGGCGCTACGTCGACATTTTCACGCGCCTGACCGGCCGGACCCTGGACTAGGAGCTCCGAATACTCCGACAGGCTCCCGGACGTCAGCCCCGGGCCGTCGGATCGAAGCCGGAATCGGCCCCACCGCCCAGTCCGGCCAGCAACCGCCGGCTGCGCTCCACCGTCGCCGCAGCGTAGGGCGACCGGCGGCGGCGCACGAGAAAGGCCTCCTTCAGCGCGAGCACGCGGCGCAGCGATGCGCCGAGGCGGGCGGCCGGGATCTCCCCGGCGCTCGCGGCGGCGAGCAGCTCGGCGTGGGCCGCGCGGATCTTCTCCTGAGAGCTGCAGAACATGAGGCCGTCGTGGCCGGCGTTCAGGGCGCGCAGGGCCTGGCCGGCGCCGGGCGTCTGATCCACCGCCCCCATCTCCAGGTCGTCCGTCAGGATCAGCCCGCCGAAGGCCACCTTCTTCCGAAGAAGGGTGTGCACCACCCGGGAGGACAGCGTGGCAGGCGCGGAAGCGGGCCCCTGGATCGCGGGATAGTGCGCGTGTCCGACCATGACCGCCGGGAGCCTGCGTCGCAGCCTGCGGTAGGGAAGGAGGTCCTCGTTCCAGAGCCGGACGCGCGACTTGCGAATGAGCGGCAAAGTCAGGTGGGTGTCGGCGCGCGCCGACCCCAGCCCGGGGAAGTGCTTCCCCACCGCGATGACCCCCGCGCGCGCATGGGCCTCGAGGAACGCCCCGGCCAGCCTCGAGACGGCCCCGGGGTCGTCGCCGTAGGCCCGGTCGCCGATGCCGTTGCCCGGGTCCCGATCGGACAGGTCGAGCACCGGGGCGAAATTGACGTTGAATCCCAGGCTCCTGAGCGCCTGGGCGGTGGCGCGGGAGTGCTTCCTGATCGCCGCCATCGCGCCGCGGCGCCCGGCGAGGTCGAGGTTGGGAGGGATCGGCCCGAGGATCGTCTTCAACCGATTGACCCGGCCCCCCTCCTGGTCGAGGGCGATGAACGGGGGAATACGGACCGCCCGGTACAGGTCGTCGGTCAGGGATCGGACCTGGGAGGCGCTCAGAATATTCCGAGAGAAGAGGATGATGCCGCCCGGCCGCACCTGCTCCAGGAGGGCCCTGAGATCCGGCCCGAGGGAGGTCCCCTGGAACCCTATCCAGAGGAGCTGGCCGACCTTCTCCTCGAGTGACAGATTGGCGCTCGCCGGCATCGCGGAGGCTACTGTAGCCGATGCCCCGGGGACCCGCAACCGGACCCTCGAGGGGACCCTTTTTCTGTGACGAATTCGTAATGAAACTTGACCCTCCCTGGGACGGAGACTAGATTGCCATTGTGGATACGTGAGATAAGTCATTCGCATTGTGACTTATCAGAAACACATATCTACGTCCTGGTCCAGTGGGCAGACGGACGATTGAAAAGTCTATATATGGTAGTCGGAAGAGCCGAGAACTCAATATCTTGCGGTCGATAAACGTGGCTGTTCCCTTGACTTGCCCAGGAGTGGATGGTAGCATTCAGGGACTTTCTGACAGAGGTTTCAGGGGGGAGACCGGCTGATGTCCAGCAAAAAGTTCTACACCATCATGATCGTCCCCCATGCCGCCGCCAAGTTCCGGCGTGTCAAGATCTCCCGGAACTTCCTCATCGGGTCGGGGGTCTTCCTCGGGCTCATCTTCACGGCCGGCCTGATGTTCCCGCACTACCTCCTGCGGGCCACCCAGCTGTCCGCCGGGATGCAGAGGCTGACCAAGGAAAACGCCGAGCTGAAGAAGGCCAGCGAGAAGTTCGACGAGTCCCTGGCCGACCTGCGCACCCGTCTGGCGGAATTCGAGACCAAGGCGACCAAGTTCGCGATGCTGGCGGGGGTCGAGGACGCTCCTTCTCAGCAGATGGCCGCGGGCGGCAGCTCCTTCGACCTGAAGGGGCTCTCCCCGAAGGCCTCCCAGGCGGTCATCGAGGCGGAAATCAACACCCTGCGGGAGCGCTCCGGGGTTCTCCAGGACACGTTCAGGGTCCTCGACTCGGCCTTCCAGAAACAGTCGCTCCTCCTGTCGTCGACGCCCAGCATCTACCCGGTCCATGGCCTTCTCGGGAACGGCTTCGGCTGGCGCCGGGATCCCTTCACCGGGA
>DATNEZ010000339.1:0-5936 GCA_035606645.1 Binatia bacterium | reverse complement strand
CGCGCGAGCGCTTCTGGGGCGTCGTGCGCCGGCTGGATGCGACCGGCCTGGTGATGGAAGGGATCGAGCTCGGCTCGTTCGATGACTGGGTGCGGCAGGTCGGCGAGGGGGGCGCGGGTCTCTCCCTGTCGACGGTCTTCTATCCGCTCCTCCGGGTGGAGAAGCTGCTCCTCGACGCCGAGGACGGGGCGGTCCCTTCGATGGCGTCACAATTCGAGAAACGGGTGGGTCGATCCCTGCGCGAGGCCTTCGGCTGGGGCGGGCCGGACTAGGAGCCTGCCCGGGTATTGAGTCGGGCGGTCAGCGGACCTTGCGCGTCGGCTCCTGCCGCGCGCCGGTCGTGAGGACGCGGTCCCGGCCCGACTGCTTGGCGAGATAGAGCGCCTGGTCGGCCTTCTCGAGAAATCCCTGGATCGTGCCCGGGTAATCGGCGGGATAGGCGGCGATGCCGACGCTGATGGTCGTCCTGAGGACCTCCTCGCCGCTGCGCGCCTCGAGGTTGCTGACGCGGGATCGGATGCGCTCCGCGATGCGCGTCGCGCCGTCCAGGTCGGTCTCGGGGAGCAGGACGCAGAACTCCTCGCCGCCGTAGCGGCAGGGGATGTCCGCGGCGCGCATCGTCTCGCGGATCACCTCCCCCACGCGCTCCAGGTAGCGATCCCCCGCCAGGTGCCCCATCCGGTCGTTGATCCCCTTGAATTCGTCGAGGTCCAGCATCAGCACGGTGAACGTGCTTCCGTAGCGCCTGGCTCGCGCCTGCTCCTCCGACAGCTTGCGATAGAAGAAGTCGCGCAGGTACAGGTGCGTCAGCTGGTCGACCGTCGCCATCTGGAAATTGCGGGCGTTCTCGAGGGCCACGGCGGCCTGCTGCGAGATGGTGCTGAAGACCGAGAGGTGGTCCACGGTGTAGGCCCCTGGGCGCGGGCTCTCGACGCACAGGACGCCGATCGACTCGCCGTTGAACAGCAGGGGCGCGGACATGATGGACCGGACGTCCGGCGACAGGATCACCGGCGCGCACGGAAGGGAGTCGCGATCCAGCCCGAGGTCGTGCACCAGGAGCGGGCGCCTGGCCTCGACGACCCAGGACGTGAATCCCTGTCCGAGCGCCCGGTCGGGGCGCGGCTGCACCAGGCCGTCCTTCGCCACGTACTCCACGTACGACTCGTGCGGAACGCGGTGGTAGAGCGACAGGAACAGGTGCGGCGCGTCGAGGATGCGCAGCATGTGCCGCCCGATCTGGGCGAACACGACCTCCGGATCGAGGCTGGAGTTGATCTCCCGGCCGATGGTGTTCAGGATGCGCAGCTCGCGCGATCGATCCTGCAGCTGCTCGTTCGCGTGGCTCAGCTCGTTGCGCGCCTGGTTCAGCTTCTTCAGCAGGCCGCTCGCCAGCAGGATGGTCGTGGCCAGGGGAACGTACCCCCAGATCCCCGTCCCCGCGTAGAGGAGCGCCAGCCCCAGGGTGAGGGGCATGGTGAACACCTCGAGCGATCCGAGGTAGCGGAAATACGTCGTGAGATGAGGGAGGATCGGCTCCCCCTTCAGGAACATCGCCGTCACCATGATGGCGACGTTCGACAGGTTGTAGACCAGGAAGAGCGCCACGACCGTGCTCACGGACCCCCAGGACAGCTCGCCGAACGTCCACGTCCGGGCCATCACCGTGGACAGGTACTGGCCCGCCAGCGCCGTCGTGACCATGCCGCCCGTGTTCAGGCTGAGCACCAGCAGGAAGGGATTGGTCCCCCGGGACTCGCGCATCCTCAGATGACAGCCCAGGACCGCGCCGCCGAAGGCCACCATGACCGGCAGAGGGGGCGGCAGCACGCACAGGGCGGTCATGAGGTAGGCCATGTCGAGAGAGATCGAGAGGCTGGCGCGCGGGTAGATCGAGAAGCTGAAGTACCAGGCGAATCCGATGAACATCGAGAAGACGAGGACCGGCAGGAGCTCGGAACGGATCAGATCCTGGGCGACGAAACCGTGCCACGCCACGACCGTGGCGGCGCACACCCCGAGCGTGTAGGCATAGATCCGGAACCGCGTCTCGTGCCGTTCGGCGGACTGAGGCCTGTCCATCCTGCTCGTGTCCACCGTCCCCGTCGCAACCGACACACGTCCCCCTGACTCTCTGAAAGCACAAATTTAGGTGCCGCACGAAGGGCGCGCAAGCCGGCCGATTGACAGGACCGACCGGCGATCCCTAAACTGCTGTCGATTCAGACGGTTCAAGCCCCCGCCTGCGCCCCGGGCGGTTGGGGAGGGGGATTCGGTGGCGCTTGTTCGGGAGACCCTGGTCTTCACCCTTCCGGGGGATCCGGCCCTCTCACGCCTGGGACGGCTCGTCGCGTCCCACTTCCTGCGACAGAACGGGGTCAAGGGGGCCGTCGCCCGTCGTGGGGCGCTGGCCGTGGAGCGGGGACTCCGGAAGCTCCTCACGGCCGCCGCCCGCTCGGGCGGACGGGGGCGCGACATCGTCCTGGTGCTGCAGCCGAAGCCGACGGTGCTCGAGGTGACCGGCAAGCGCGCCGGCGGCCCCAGGACCCGGCTCCTGACTCTCGCGCGTCCCAGCCCGGCCTGAGCGGCGCGTTCATGACCCAGGCACAGGCATTCACCCCGGAGATCACTCTGGTGCTCGGGGCCGGAGGAGCGCGCGGCGTGGCGCACGCCGCCGTGCTGCGCGCCCTCCGGCGCGAGGGGATCCGGATCGACGCCATCCTCGGCTGCAGCGTGGGAGCCATCGTGGGGGGCATGTACGCGGCGGTCGGGATGGACCCGGACGAGATGCTCCAGGCCTCCCGCCGGCTCACTCCCGGATCGCTCCTGGCGTTCGCCCTGTCGCGCTGGCGCCTGCCGGGGTTGTCCGCGGCGGCCGGCCGCCACGCGGGGGCGATCCCGGAATACCTGGCCCGGCTGGATGCCGCCTCCTTCGAGAGGCTGCACCACGGCGTCCAGAGGCTCGGAGTCCTGACCTTCGACATGCTGCGCCGCGAGGAGGTGCTGGCCCTGGGCGGCCCCGGCCACCCCGCGCTCCTGCCTCTGGCCTCGGCCGTCAAGGCGTCGGCCGCCATCCCGGTGCTGTTCCCGCCGCTGCGGGCGGAGGTCGCCGGGCGCCGGCGGTACCTGTCGGACGCCGGCTGGTTCACGGCGGTCCCGGTCGAGCGGGCGTTCGCTCCCCCCCTCCGCTCGCGCCGGGTGATCGCGGTCGACCTGTCGCTGCTGGTGTGCCCAAGGCAGGCGCGCCGATCGTACTGGACCCGCCTGCAGGAGAGCTGCGGCGATCGGCTCCTGGTGCTCCGCCCCTCGGTGCGCGGCTGCGGGACGATCTTCTCGCGATCCGGCGACCCCGCCCGCCTGTCCGACGCGGGGGAGGCGAGCGTCGACGGGGCGCTCGCGGTCCTGCGCGCCTGGCGCGGGGCGGCCGCTCCCGCCGGCCGCAATTCTTGACTCCCCCCGGGCCGCTTGTTACGATGCGCCTCCTTTCTCGGAGCGGCGCATGAACGTCCTCGGCGTGATCGGCGGCAGCGGTCTGTACCAGATGGCCGGCCTCGCCGATCGCCGCGAGGAGAAGGTCGCAACACCGTTCGGCGATCCGTCCGACGCCTACGTGCTGGGCCGTCTGGGTGGCCGCGACATCGCCTTCCTGGCGCGCCACGGGCGGGGGCACCGGCTCCTCCCCACCGAGATCAACTTTCGCGCCAACATCTACGGGTTCAAGGCCCTCGGGGCGGGCCGCATCGTGTCGGTCAGCGCCGTCGGCAGCCTGAAGGAGGACATCCGCCCGCTGGACGTCGTCCTGCCGGACCAGTTCATCGACTGGACGCGGCACCGGCCCTCGACGTTCTTCGGCGGCGGCATCGTGGCCCACGTGTCGCTGGCGGACCCGATCTGCTCCGTGCTCCACGGCGTCCTGTTCGAGGCGGCCCGATCCTGCGGGGCCCGGGCGCGGCGCGGCGGGACCTACGTGTGCATGGAGGGGCCGCAGTTCTCCACGCGCGCCGAGTCGCACGTGTACCGATCGTTCCAGGCCGACGTGATCGGCATGACGAACGTCCAGGAGGCGAAGCTGGCGCGCGAGGCGGAGATCTGCTACGCCACGCTGGCCATGGTGACCGACTACGATTGCTGGCGCCCCGAGACCGATCCGGTGACGGTCGAGGAGGTCGTGGCGCGACTGAAGGACAACGCCGCCATGGCCGGGTCGATCCTGGCTCACGCCGTGTCCCGTCTCCCCGAGGCCCGCGCCTGCGCCTGCGCCGAGGCCCTCAGGAACGCCATCCTCACCGACCCCGCGGCGATCCCCCGCGAGTCCCGCGAGCGGCTGCGCCTGCTCGTCGGGAAGTACCTGGACTGAGCCATGTCGCTTCTGGTCATCGGCTCGATGGCGTTCGACACCGTCAAGACCCCCTACGGCGAGGCGACCGAGGTGCTGGGAGGCTCCGCGACCTACTGCGCCGTGGCCGCCTCGTATTTCACGGACGTGCGGGTGATCGCCGTCGTGGGGATGGACTTCGGCGACGAGCCGATGCGTCTCCTGCGCTCCCGCGGGATCGACGTGTCGGGCATCGAGACGGCGCCGGGCAAGACCTTCCGATGGTCGGGCGTCTACTCGGACGACCTGAACGAGCGCACGACGCTCGCGACCCACCTGAACGTGTTCGAGTCGTTCCGGCCGAAGATCAAGGAGTCGGACGCGGCCGTTCCCCACGTCTTCCTGGGGAACATCGACCCGGAGCTTCAGGCCCAGGTGCTGCGCCGGCTTCACCCGCGGCTGAGCGCCTGCGACACCATGAACTTCTGGATCGAGGGGAAGAACGAGGCGCTGAAGCGGCTGCTCTCGGAGGTGCACGGGCTTCTGATCAACGATTCCGAGGCCCGCCTCCTGGCCGGAGAGCTGAACACGGTCGTGGCGGCGCGCCGGCTGCTGTCGCTCGGGCTGCGGTTCCTGGTGATCAAGCGGGGGGAGTACGGCGCCGCGCTGTTCGCCGGAGGGCGCTACTTCGCCGTGCCGGCCTACCCGGTGGAGCGCCCGGTCGACCCGACGGGGGCCGGCGACAGCTTCGCCGGCGGCTTCATGGGCCACCTGGCCCGCACCGGCGATGTCTCCACCCGGAGCCTGCGGGACGCGATGGTCTACGGGAGCGTCCTGGCCTCTTACTGCGTCGAGGACTTCAGCCTCAGGCGGCTCGGCTCCCTGAGCGCTTCCGAAATCGAGTCGCGGGCCGGCGAGCTGCGGGACTTCCTCAGCCTCGACGGCCCGGCGGCCTCGAGGTGACCGGGGCGGCGCCGCCGGACGCCCCGCCCCCCCGCGTCCTCAAGGCGGTCGTGCTCCCGGCGCTCCTGGCGCCGGCCGCCGTGCTTGTCGCCCGAGCCGGCTCCGGTCCGATCCTCCTCCCGCTCCTCGCGACCCTCGCGATCTACCCGGTCCTGGCGCTCCTCATCGCGCGACGGAGACGCCTGGCCGCGGTCGTCGCGACGCTCCTGTGGGCGGCCAGCCTGTCGTCGTCCGTGATCGCGCTGACGGCGCGCCGGCCGGACGCGATGGCGCCGGTCGTCCTCGGCGGGGCGGCCTACCGGGACGAGATGTTCGAGTTCATCCGCACCGGCCAGGGACGGGAGAGCGACCCGTCCCGCTTCCTGCCGCAGCATGCCCTGCACCTCGGCGCCTTCTGCGCCCTGGCCCTCGTCTCCGCCGGGCTCCTGGGAATCGCCCTGGGGGCGGTCCTGGTCGGATACATGTCCTTCTACGTCGGGTCGCTGGCGGCCGCCGGCGGATCCCCCGCGCTGGCATTCGCCCTGGGCTGGCCGCCGTGGGCCGTCCTGCGCGTGGTGGCGTTCGTGGTCCTGGGCGTCGTCCTGGCGGAGCCGCTGCTTGGGGCGGCGCTCCGCCGGGTGCGCCCCGCGCCGGAGACGATCTCGCCCCGGCGCCCCTG
>DATNEZ010000323.1:0-4579 GCA_035606645.1 Binatia bacterium | reverse complement strand
CAGGGGCTGCCTCCTCGCCCGCCGGCCTCGCGGCGTCGATGCGCCTCACGCGTAACAGTCTGCCATGCCGCGGGGCGAAAGTCTCATGTCCATGCCCAATTGGACAGGAGCCGGGGGCGAAAGTTCCCTGCCTGCCTTCGGGGGCCACCGGCGGTCCGGGAGGGTGCTAGAATCTCCCCATTCACTGGAGCCAACGATGGTCGTGCCCCGCGCGCGGGAGTTCGTCCTGTGATCCTGGAGACGATCGTCTCGACGGTCGATTCGCAGGGGCGGCCGAATTTCGCCCCGATGGGGATCGAGATCGAGGGGTCGCGCATCCTCCTGCGGCCGTTCAGGACGGCCGTCACCTGGAAGAACCTCCAGGAGGTGCCCGAGGGGGTGGTCCATTTCACCGACAACGTCCTGCTGTTCGCGCGCTGCGCGATCTCGGCGTACCTGCCGCCGCACCGGGACGCCGGGCGGGTGCGCGCGCGCGTGCTCGAGGACACGTGCCACTGGAAGGAGTTCGTCGTCGAGTCCCAGGATCTCGGCGAGGACCGGGGCCGCTTCAGGGGACGGGTGGTCGCCGAGGGGCGCACGCGCGATTTCGCCGGCCTGAACCGGGCGAAGCACGCGGTGATCGAGGCGACGATCCTGGCGACCCGCCTGCACCTGCTGGGACGCGACCGGGTGATGGAGGAGATCTCGCGGCTGCGGCCGCTGGTCGACAAGACGGCCGGGCCCGAGGAGCGCGAGGCGTTCGATCTGCTGGTGGACTACGCGCGGGGGTGGGACCATGCGCATTGAGGTCAGGGCGCAGGCCAGGCTTCATTTCGGCTTTCTCGATCTGTCGGGCGAGCAGGGGCGCCGGTTCGGCGGCATGGGGGTGTCGGTCGACACGCCGCGTCTCATCCTGAGGATGGAGCCGGCGAAACGGCTCCTGGTGGAGGGGGAGCAGGCGGAACGCGTGGAAATTCTTGCGGCCCGTTTCTGCGAGGCGGTCGAGGTGCGTCCCGAGGTGCGCATCCGGCTCGTGCAGACGATCCCGGAGCACGTCGGCCTGGGATCCGGGACGCAGCTGGCGCTCGCGGTCGCCGCCGGGCTGACCCGCCTGAAGGACCTCGACCTCGGGCCCGAGGAGCAGTGCTCCGTGATGAACCGGGCGCGCCGATCGGGAGTCGGCTACCACCTGTTCCAGGCCGGCGGGTTCGTCGTGGAAGGGGGACACACGGTCGAGGGGCAGAAGCTGGGGGAGGCTCCCCCCCTCCTGATGCGGCACGAGTTCCCGGAGTCCTGGCGCATCGTGGTCGCGGTCCCCGTGCCGACCGAGACGATCAGCGGTGAGACCGAGGAGGCGGCGTTCGCGCGGCTCGGTCCCGCCTCGGACCAGATGGTCGATCAGATCGCGCGCATCGTCCTCATGCGCCTGGTGCCTGCTCTGGTGGAGCGGAACCTCGACACCTTCGGCGCCGCCCTCACGGAGGCGCAGGAGCTGGTCGGCACCTGCTTCGCGGCGGTGCAGAACGGCCTGTTCCATCCCGACGCGGCGGCCGTGATCGCCCGGCTCAAGGAGGCCGGCGCCCGCGGTGTGGGGCAGTCCTCCTGGGGCCCGGCCGTGTACGCCTTCGCGGGGGACGAAGGGGAGGAGCAGCGCCTCCAGGATGTCGCGCGGCGCGCCTGCCCCGGAGGCACGGTGTTCACCGCCCGCGGTTGGAACCGCGGCGGCGTCGTCGAGGCGCTGTAGCGCCTGGCGCTGCAGCGCGAGGCGCTCCCGCGCCTCCCGCGTCCTTCCCGATCCGCCCCAGGAGCCCCTGGTCGTCGAGGAGCCACAGGAACAGGGAGGCGACCGTCAGGTCGGCCGTCGCCCCCGGATTCCGGGGAGGCCGCGCCGCCCGCAGGTCGCGATCGAGCCTCTCGGCCAGCACCCGGCCGCGCTCCGTGAGACAGCCCCCGGCCTCGACGATGCGGCGCGCCCGCCGCCGCAGGGCGCGCGCCGCGGCCGCCCCGTGACGACGGACGACGAGGGTGTCGGGGGACTCCGCCAGAAGGACGAGGTAGGCCTGGGCGATGGCGACGGGCAGCGGGACGTGGCGATCTCGAAGCCGCCCGATGATCGGCAGGCCGACCGCGATCGACGTCTCGAACCCGGTGGCGTACTCGCGCGCCACGGCGTCGCGCCCGGCCGCCAGGCGCATGCACCCGAGCAGGGAAAGGGTCGGCGCCTTCCGCACGTCCTGCTCTTCGACCGTCCCCAGGCCTCCCGCCTCCGCCATCCGGATGGCGCGATAGGCGTCCCGGGCGTCCCGGACGTCGAGCGCGTCCAGGACCCGCCGCAGGCGATCCCGGAACGTCCCGCGCTTCTCCAGCGCGGCCCGGGCGAGAGGCGCGAGCAGGAGGACGATCCCGAGGTTGGTGTTGGTGCGCACCTGGCGGCGGGTCCGGCGCACCGCCTCCAGGATCAGACGGCCGACGCGCCCGGCCAGGTGGGAACGGAAGGCCGGCCCGATGGCGTAGGCGCTGAGGACGAAATCGCCGTAGCTCAGCCCGGGAAGATCGCGGCCGCGCCCGACGTTCCCCGGCTTGGGCGCCATCACCTCGAGAAGGCAGGCCGCCTGGGCCGCCGCGGCGATCAGCGCCGTCCGGCTTGAAGCGCGCCCGGGCATCACGCCGACGGGGCGGCGGCCCGCCTGGCGGCGAGGCGCGCCCTCGCCAGAAGGGCGACCTCCTGCGCCAGGTCGATGGAGGTCGTGCGCTGCAGGGCGCTCCACCCCGGGATGCCGTTGACCTCGACCACCAGGAGGCGTCCGTCCTCGGCCTCGATCAGGTCGACGCCGGCGTAGTCGGCCCCGACGGCGCGCGCCGAGCGCACCGCGATCTCCTCCTGCAGCGGATCGGGACGATGGGGCTCCACGCCGGCCCCCGCCGCCACGTTCGACTTCCAGCCGATGCCGGTCCGTCGCGCGGCGGCGGCCACGCGGTCGCCGATCACGAAGACGCGCAGATCGGAGCGCCCGTGCGGCACGAACTCCTGGATGTAGAAGACGGCGCGCTGCATCTCGAGGGCCCTGAAGGTCCTGTACGCCAGATCGGGATCGCTCACGCGCACGATGCCGCGACCGCCCGAGCCGAACAGGGGCTTCACCAGGACGTCCCCCAGGGTCGCGAACGCCTCCATGGCGTCGTCGAACGACTCGGCGGCGACCGTGCGCGGCGTCGGGATGCCGGCCTCCTGGAGGAGGCGCGAGGTCCAGTGCTTGTCCACCGTCCGCTCGACCGCCCGGGGGGGATTCACCACCGGGAGCCCGGCATCGTGCAGAACGTGCAGCAGGTCCATCCGGAAGACGATCTGATCGAGCGATCCGGGAGGGATGAAGCGGACGAGGAGCGCGTCGAGCGACTCGAGCGCGCGGTCGCCGGAGCGGACCGAGGACGAGAACGCCGCGCCGCGGCCCGACGCTCCCGGCCCGATCAGGCCCGTGAGGCGCGCGGCCGGGATCGGGACCGCCTCGCAGCCGAGGCGCTCGATGGCCGCCCCGAGCCTCTGCACGTGCCAGGTGTCCCCCGTCGCGAGGATCCCGATCCGGTCCTTCATTCCCCGATCCCGAACGATTTCATGAGCAGACCTTCGTCGGTGGCGCCGGCGCTCCAGACGCGGCCGGTCGCGGCGTTCACCAGCGTGACGCGGGCCGGGCTGAAGAGCATCGGATCGATCGCGTAGAAGTCCCCGTGCTGCTTGAAGAGATCGTAGAACAGGCGCCCATGCTCCTTCGAGGCGGACGACGGGAGCCGATCGATCACCGCCTCGACGGCGCGGTCGTCGGCCCGCACCCACAGCGAGACGGCGGCGCCGTACAGGACCGCGTCGTTCGTCCGGCCGATGGCGCGCAGCGGATCGGGAAGTCCCGGGGCGATCGGGCAGGTGCCGGCCCCCGCGACGATCGTGCCGAGGTCGAACCCGAGCTCCATCAGCTTGTGCAGGGCGGTCTCGACGCTGCGGGCCGCGATCTGCGTGCAGCCGGCGAGGCTGCCGGTGGACGCGACGATCAGGGTCAGCCGCGCCGGCTCGATGCCGCACTTGCTCGCGACGAACTCGGCGACCTCGGCCCCCGGGAGGCTCGAGGCTTCGAGCAGCAGGACCGTGCGGTCCGATTGTGTCTTGAGATAATGGTTCTGGAAGAGCGGCTCGACCGCCGCGAGGCTGCGCGCCGGGCCCGAGCCCATGGCGAAGAACGGGCCGACCTGGATCTTCCACCCGGCGTACTGCGACCCCATGCAGGCCCGAAGCGGCGCGTCGACGGTCACCCGCGCCTCGGGGAGCGTGGCCGGACCGAGGCGCATCACGCCGATCGCGACCCGCCCGAGCCCTCCCAGGCACGCCTCGGCGTACAGCCGCCCCGCCTCGTGGGAGCCGGCGGCGGAGACGCCGGCGTCGATCAACCGGGCGCCGTTCGGCAGGACGCGGACGGCGACCCCCAGGTCGTCCGCCCGCCGCGCCATCTCGTCCGCCAGGCGCAGGGCGGCGGCGTGCGTGCCATCCCCCGGGCCCGCGCCCTGCGCCCGGCTCATCGGGCGGCGTTCTCCCGACCCAGGAGGTCGGCGA
>DATNEZ010000308.1:0-6140 GCA_035606645.1 Binatia bacterium | reverse complement strand
GAGGGGGAGCGGGCCAGGATGGACGCGAACGCCGGCACGTCCCCCGGCGGCACCCCGAGGCGGCCCATGCCGGTGTCTACTTTAAGATGCACGGGCGCCTGGACGCCGCGCGCCGCCGCCGCCCGGGACAGCGCCTCGACCTGATCGGGGCGGAAGATCGCCGGAACGAGACGGTGCTGCAGGACCGCGTCCGACTGCGCCGGGGTGAAGCCCCCCAGGACCAGGATGGGCGCGGACACGCCCGCGCGGCGCAGCTCGATCCCTTCCTCGGGCAGCGCGACACCGAGACTCTCGACGCCCTCCCGCTCGAGCGCGCGCGCCACCGCCGGGGCGCCGTGGCCGTAAGCGTTGGCCTTCACCACCGCGAGGACCGGGCGGGTCCCGACGCGGCGGCGGATCGCGCCCAGGTTCGCGGACAGGGCCGCCAGATCGATCTCGGCCCAGGTGGGGCGGTACGGATCGAGGAGCGGCATCACCCGGCCTGCTGCTCCAGCTCCTCGAAGCGCGTGTACTGGCGAAGGAAGGCCATGTTGAACTCGCCCGTGGGCCCGTTGCGCTGCTTGGCCATGATGATGGTCGCGATGCCGCGGTTCTCCTCGGTCGGCTTGTAGAGCTCCTCGCGATACAGCAGGAGGACGACGTCGGCGTCCTGCTCGATCGCCCCCGACTCGCGCAGGTCCGAAAGTTGCGGCCGGCCGCGCTCGCCGCGCTGCTCGGGTGCGCGCGACAGCTGCGACAGGGCGATCACCGGCACGTTCAGCTCCTTCGCGAGCTCCTTCAGGGAGCGGGAGATCTCGGACATCTCCTGGTTGCGGTTCTCGAAGCGGGCGCGGCTCCGGATCAGCTGCATGTAGTCGATGACGACCAGGTCCAGTCCCTGCTCGAGCTTCAGGCGCCGGCACTTGGCGCGCATCTCGAGGACCGTCAGCCCCGCCGAATCGTCGATCCAGACCGGCGTCGTGGCCAGCTGGCCGAACGCCTGGATCAGCTCCTTCCACTGTTCCTTGTTCAGGCGGCCGGTGCGCAGCATGTGGCTGTCGATGCGGGCCAGCCCGGTCAGCATCCTCAGGAAGAGCTGCTCGCGGGTCATCTCCAGCGAAAAGATGCCGACCTTCCGCCCCGCCTGCATCGCGACGTTCTGCGCGATGTTGAGGGCGAAGGAGGTCTTGCCCATCCCCGGCCGCGCCGCGAGGATGATCAGGTCGGCCGCCTGCAGGCCGGAGGTGTACTCGTTGAGCTGCTTGTACCCGGTGGGCAGCCCGGTCACCAGCTCGCGCCTCTCGGCGAGCTGCTCGATCGTCTTGAGGCTCTGGTCGGCGATCGTCTTCATGGGGACGAAGCCGGCGCGCAGGCGGTCCTGCGCGATCTGGAAGATCAGGCGCTCCGACTCGTCCAGGATGACGTCCGCCTCCTGGCTGGCCTCGTACGCGTTGGCCACGATCCGTCCGCCCGCCTCGATGAGGTTCCGCAGCACCGCCTTCTCCTTGACGATGCGCGCGTAGTACTCGACGTTGGCGGATCTCGGGACCCCGTCGATCAAGGAGGCGATGTAGGCCGGGCCGCCGACCGCGTCCAGCTCGCCGGCACGCGACAGCTCCTCCTTGATGGTGACCGTGTCGATGGCCGAGGTCCGCTCGGACAGCTCGTTCATGACCTTGAAGATCTTCCGGTGCGGATCGCGGTAGAAGTCCGCTTCCTTCAGGATCTCCTGGGCGCGGTTGAGGGCGGTGTTTTCGATGAGGATGGCGCCGAGCACGGAGCGCTCGGCCTCGAGGCTGTTCGGGACGTCCCGGTCGAGCGTGATGTCTCCTGCCATGCGGTGCCTCTCCTCCTGGGACGCGGGGACGGGATCGTAGCACACGCGTTGTTGCGCCGCGATCCGCGCCTTTGCTAAGATGGCCGCGGGCCGGAGTGAAGCGGGTGGTCGCTGCCCGGATTCATCCGGGGAGAGGAAAGTCCGAACTCCACAGGGCATTGCGCTGGGTAACACCCAGTCCCGGTGACGGGAAGGAAAGTGCCACAGAAAACAAACCGCCTGGACCGGAGGACTTTCGTCCGGTCCCGGTAAGGGTGAAACGGTGGGGTAAGAGCCCACCAGTGCCCCGGGTGACCGGGGCAGCTAGGTAAACCCCGCAAGGAGCAAGGCCAAATAGGGGAGCGAGTGCGGGTGGCCCGCCCGATGGCTCCCGGGTAGGTCGCTTGGCGGTCCGGGCCCCTGGGTCCGGGTCGCCGGCCGCGCGGGTAACCGCGCGGCTAGAGGAATGACCATCGGCCGCCGGCAACGGCGGCAACAGGATTCGGCTTACGATTCACTCCGGCCCGTCCTTCCTCGGCCACGAATGCCCGTCGCCCCGGCGCTGAAGGCCCGCCTGGAGCGCGAAGTCGTGAGACTGCGCCCCGCGGTCGAGCGCCTGAGCCGCGCCCTGCACCGTCACGCCGAGCTCAGCCTCGAGGAGTCGGCGTCGGTGCGCCTGCTCACCGGGTTCCTCGAGAAGGAGGGGTTCCGGGTAAGGCGCGGCGTGGCCGGGCTGCCGACCGCGTTCATAGCGCGGAAACGGGTCGGGCGCGGCGGGCCGCGCATCGCCTTCCTCGCCGAGTACGACGCCCTGCCGGGCATCGGCCATGCGTGCGGCCACAATCTGATCGGCGCCGCCAGCGCCGGCGCCGGCGCCGCCCTGGGCCGGGTGCTCGAGCAGGCCCGGGGGGAGGTGCTGGTCGTGGGCACGCCGGCCGAGGAGACCATCGGCGGCAAGGTCCTCATGACCGAGCGCGGCGTCTTCAAGAAGATCGATTGCGCGCTGATGTTCCATCCCTCGACCGAGAACCGCGTGTACACGACGTCTCTCGCCTGCCATTCGCTCCAGGTCACGTTCCACGGGAGAGCGGCGCATGCCGTGGCCTCCCCCGAGAAGGGGATCAACGCGCTCGAGGCGCTCATCCGGCTGTTCATCGATCTCCACCGGCTGCGTCACCGTCTGCCGCGCGAGGTGCGCATGCCGGGGGTGATCGTCGACGGCGGCAAGCGGGCCAACGTGGTCCCGGATCGGGCGGTCGGCCGGTTCACCCTGCGCGCCCGCGACCTGCCGACCCTGGCGCGGGTGGAAGGGCTGTTCCGGCGCGCCGCGCGGGACGCCGCGCGGACCGTCGGGGCCCGAGTCTCGATCCTGCCGCTCGACCACCCGTACGCCGAGATGTTGACGAACCGGGTGCTCGCCGATCGGTTCAAGCACGAGCTGCGCCGCATGGGGCGCGCGACCGTGGACTCGCCGCGCAAGAAGATGGGATCGCTCGACATGGGAAACGTCAGCCAGGTCGTCCCCTCGATCCACCCGTACATCGCCATCGCCCCGCCGAGCGTGCCGCTCCACTCGCGCGGGTTCGCGCGGCTGGCCGGCGGGGCGCGCGGCCGGGCCGGTCTCAGCGCCGCGACGCGCGGGCTCTCCATGGTCGGCCTGCAGGCGCTGTGCGACGAGGACATCCTGGCGGCCGCCCGGCACGAGTTCCTGGCCAGCCGCGGCCGCAACGGGGTGCGGGGGAAGCGGTGACGTCGATCGTCCCCCCCGCCCTGGCCCCAGGCGACCGCATCGGCGTCGCGGCGCCCGGCGGGCCGGTGCGGCGCGAGAGCGTCGAACGCGGCATGGCCTATCTGGCGGCGCGCGGGTTTCGTCCCGTGGCGGGCCGGAGCCTGGAGCGGAGGCACGCCTACCTTGCGGGGGAGGACCACGAGCGGCTCGACGATCTGAACCGCCTGATCGCCGACCCGGACATCCGGGCCGTCTGGTTCGCCCGCGGAGGCTACGGCAGCGCGCGCATCGTCCAGGGGGTGGATTTCGCCGCGCTGCGCCGATCCCCCAAGGCGCTGATCGGCTACAGCGACATCACCGTCCTGCAGTCGGCCGCCTGGACCGAGGCGCGCCTCCAGACCTTCCACGGTCCCCTCGTCACGGAGCTCGGCGATCCCGCGCGATACGACGAGGCGTCCCTGTGGAGCGCCCTGTCCGCAACCCCGGGCGGCCGGTCGCACGCGGTCCCGGCCGCCTCCGTCGTGCGTCCCGGCAGGGGAGAGGGACCGCTCCTCGGCGGCTGCCTGTCGCTGCTCGTGAGCCTCGTCGGCACGCCGTACGAGCCGCCGCTTCACGGTGCGATCCTGTTCTGGGAGGAGGTCAACGAGGAGCCGTACCGCATCGACCGGATGCTCGGGCACCTTCGCCTGTCGGGACGGCTCGCCGGCCTGCGCGGGATGATCGTCGGCCGGCTGGTCGGCTGCGAGGCGGAGGATCCGGCGAACAATCTGCCGCTCGCCGAGATCCTGGCGACGCACCTGGCGGGGACCGACTACCCCGTCGTGGTGGATTTCCCCGCGGGGCACGGCGACGGGAAGGTGACCCTGCCCATCGGCCGCGAGGCTCTGCTGGACACGAGCGCGCTCAGGCTGACGATCAGCGGACGGTGAACGGCACTTCCCGCTTGAGCTCCCTGGCGCCCGCCTTGTCGACCACCTTCACTTCCATCTTGAATTCGGCCGGCAGCTTCTGGGTCGGCGACAGGAGATCCTTCAGCGCCAGCGAATAGAGGTCGACCTGGCCGTGCAGGGTGCGGGTGAGGGCCGGGCGGTAACGCTTCCACGCGCCCGCCTCGTTCAGGTAGAACGTGGTCGTCGACTCGATGTTCGGCTTGCCGGTGGCGGGATCCGGCGTCGGGTTGTATACCTGGTAATAGAAGTTGAGGTCCTCGTCCTTCTGCAGGACGGGCTGGCCCCGCGGCACGAGCCGGAACGAGCCGAGGACGTAAGGCCCGGCGCCGCGCTCCTGGTCGTCGGGCCCCGGCTGCAGCTGGGTGAATCCCGACAGGAGCGCGATGCTGCTGATGTTGAGCTCCGTCTTGTTGCGGAAGTCCGGCACCTCGATGGTCTTGACGAGCGTCCCCATCTGCCCCGGAACCACCTTGTCCTCGACCACGATCGCAAGTTTGTATGTGCCGGGCTGCAGGTTGTGGCGGGCCTGGTAGACGAAGCTGCCGGGCGGCGCCTCGGTGGCCGGGGCGGCGAGGAACGGCCGGTCGCCCGTGAGGTTGCCCGGCTTGCCCTCTCCCGCCGGCTCGATCCGGGCATAGGCCAGAAGAGCGACGTCGCCGCTGCCGTGCGCCGCCTCCCGCGGCACCTCGATGGTGATGGCGGTGAGCGTCGTCCCGTCCACGGCGGCATAGGAGTCCTGCCTCACCTGGAACGGCACGTCGGCCTTCCCAGATCCGGAGGTCAGGAGCCCCTGGAGGATCGGGATCTGCCGCTTGCTCTCGGGGGTCAGGTCCTCCTCCGGGTTGCGCGTGGGAGCCGCGGGGACATCGGCGTCGCCGGCGGCGATCGCGGGCGGCGCGGGGATTTTCCAGCCGATGCCCGTGGTCTCCGGGTGGGCCTTGACGTACTCCTCCACTTTCTTGCGGTCGAGCAGGAGCATATCGATCATCCCCTGCGCGAACGCGAGGTCCAGCTTCTCCTTGATGCCGGTGACCTCGTTCGGCTCGTACCTCCACATGGTACGACCCTTGGCGTCCTTCTCCTGCTTGGTGTAGAGGCCCAGGAGCAGGTACACGCGCCCCATGTCGGTGAGAGGACCGGCGGTCGTCTGCGTCGTGAAGGACTTTTCGGCCTCCGCGACCTTTTTCCAGAAGATGGTCTCGAATTCGTTCTCGGGCGTGCCGGGGGTCGGATCGCGCTTCTCCCAGAACGATTTGACGAACGGCGCGCGCTCCTCGTCGGTCTTCAGCCCCTTCCACGCCTTTTCCTCGGCGTCGGTCATGATCCATTTGACGGGGCCCTTCCCCCAGTCCTTGTTCGGGAGCTTGTAGTCGACCGCCCCGGCCCCCAGGGTGATGGCGGCGGCCAGGAAGTACAGCGGAATGTGCGAGCGGCGGCTCTTCATCGTCACCTCACTGATACCATAGCGCAGCGTCCTGAAGGGCTCGAAATTATAGCGGCCGTTCGGCAGCGGGTCAAACGCGCATGCGCAATCTCAGGATGGTCGTCGCGTACGTCGGAACGCGCTACGCCGGCTGGCAGGTGCAGCCGGGGACCCCGACCGTCCAGGGAGTGCTCGAGGATCGCGCCTCCCGCATGCTGCGCGGACCGATCCGGCTGGCGGGGG
>DATNEZ010000574.1:0-7147 GCA_035606645.1 Binatia bacterium | reverse complement strand
GGAGATGCGGGTCGGCGCGCACGTCTTCGGGGACCGGGCCCGGGCGTCCCGACATCCGCCGCACCAGTCTCTCGGGATACGACTCGAAGCAGACGATCTGAATCCGCCTCGCCACATCCTGCAGGGAAGGCGAGGGGGACGCGCCGTCGTCCGCGTCCGCCCGGATCGGAACGCCGCCCGGCGGGGCCGCCAGGCACAGGGCCAGAAACGCCGCACCGATCGATCTCATGCGCCGATCATTCTGGATCGGATCGCCGCGTCCCGCGCCTCCGGGATGCCGCGCGGGACGAGCGGCGCGGGGGAGGGGCCCCCGCCCCGCGCCGCCGGCGCGCGCGCCGTGCGATCCTCGCCCCGCCGCGGCCACGGGCGGAGCCCCTGGGACCGCCCCGCCGGAATGCCGCGCGGAGCACGGCCGGATTCCCGCTTGACTCGGGGCCGGCCCGCGCGTAGATCAGAGACGATCATTCCAAGGGAGTCGAACGATGAACCGATCGCTGCCGCCGGCCCTGCCGGCGGGGGTGACCGGCGCGCCGCGCTGTCCCGAGTGCGGCTCCGGTGACCTGTTCCTCACGGAAATAGCGCGCCACGACGGCGAGGTGTGGCGCGGGGCCTACTGCGCCGGCGAATACAACCGCGAGCGGCGGCGGGTGGTACGGCGGAGCTGCGGCTACGCGGGAGAGAGCCGTCCCGCCGACGAGCCCCGCCGGGCGGATCCGCCCGTCACGCAGCCCGTCGGCTAGGAGCCAGACGGAGTATCCGGCCGGGCCTATCTCCCCGTCGCGGCCCCCGCGGAGGCCGTGGCCGCGAGCCGGGCGGCCTCGAACTCGTCCCCCTTGTTCCAGCGCGGCATGGCCTCGCTTTGCGCCACCTTGTAGCCGATGTACAGCGCGATGCGGGCGCTCTGGGCCGATCCGGACAGATCGAACGAGGGGTCGTACTCGTCCTTCGGGCGGTGGTAGCGCTTCTCCTCGTACTCGTCCCACATCTTCGCGCCGTACCCCTCCGGCTTGCCGATGTAGTCCAGGCCCGGATCGAGGCTGAACGCCGGGACGCCCACCTTGGCGAAGTTGAACTGATCGGAGCGATAGAACGAGCCCTGCTCGGGGTGCTGGTCGGGGACCGTCTTGAACCCGAGGACGCGAGAGGCGTCGGCGACGACCTCCTTCAGCGAGGATCGATCGGCGCCCAGGAAGGTGAAGTCCCGCGGCTGCCCCCAGACCGGCGTGCCGTCCATGTTGATGTTGGCGGCCGTCCGGGCCGTGGGGACCGTGGGATGGGTGGCGAAGTACTCCGAGCCGCGCAGCCCGCCTTCCTCGGCGGCGCACGCGATGAAGACGATGGTGCGGCGCGGCGCCTTCGGCAGCAGGGTGAACAGGCGCGCCGTCTCGATCAGGGTGGCGACCCCCGAGGCGTTGTCCTGCGCGCCGTTGTAGATGTCGTCCCCCTCCTCCGGGTTGCCGCGGCCGAGGTGGTCGTAGTGGGCGGTGTAGACGACCGCCTGATCGCGCAGCCGGGAGTCGCTGCCGCGCAGGACGCCGATGACGTTCCAGGTCATGATCGGCCGGACGCGCGTCATGAGCCGCGCCTGCGCGTGCAGCGGCAGCGGCACGGGGCGGAACCCCTTGGAGGCGGCCGACGTACGCAGCTGGTCGAAGTCCTGTCCGGCGGCCTTCAGGAACCCGCGCGCGAACGATTCGGACACCCACGAGGCCATGGACAGCGGCCGCGGGCTCGAAGGGCCCAGGGCCACGAACGGGCGCTCGCGGCCCCAGGAATTGCGCACCACGCTCCAGCCGTAGCCGGCCGACTGGTCCGTGTGGATCAGGATCGCGCCGGCCGCGCCGGCCCGCGCCGCGGACTCGTACTTGTAGGTCCAGCGGCCGTAATAGGTCAGGGCCTTGCCGCCGAACAGGGCCGGGTCGTCCGAGGGCGGGTCGTTGACCAGCATGACCACCACCTTCCCCTTGACGTCCTCCCCCTTGAAATCGTCCCAGCCGAACTCGGGGGCGACGATCCCGTAGCCCACGAACACCATGGGGGCGTCGATCTCCTCGAGCTCTTTCTGGGTCTCGCTGCTGGCGACGTAGTCCTCGAGCCAGCGCGCCTCGAATTTCTGCTCTCCCATCGTGATGGCGAGCCGGCTCTGCGCCTGGGTCTCGACGCCCACCAGCGGGACTTCCTGCAGGTAGGAATCGGCGGTCGCGCCCGGCTCGAGCCCGAGATGGCGGAATCGGGTCTCGAGATAGAGGGCGGCCAGTCGCCCCCCCTTCTGGCCGGTGCCGCGCCCCTCCAGGAAATCGTCCGCGAGGAAGCGCAGGTCCGCCCCGATGCGCTTCGCATCGGCCGCGTCCAGCGCACGCTTCAGGTCGGCCGGCACGGCGGGTCGCGCCGCGGCAGGCGCCGCCGCGGCCGGGAAGGCCGGCAGCAGCAACAGGAGAGTCAGGGGGAGGACACGCACGTTTCGCATGAGTGCTCCTCTTCGGTTCATGGATGGGGCGTCCGGAAGCGGACGCGGCGCGAGTATAGCGGCGGAGCGGGTCAGCGGCAATATGCAGCCCGCCCTAGCGGCGCGGGGGTCTGCGGGGTGGAGGGGCGCCGTGCTCCCCGGGGTACAGGACCCGCTCGAGGAACAGGCCGGAGGACGGGGCCGTCCACTGCGCCGGGTCGTCCACGGTCTCGGCCAGGAAGCGGCCGACCGCTTCGGGCGGCAGGTTTCCGAGCCCGATCTGGACAAGGACGCCGACGACACGCCGCACCATGCGCGGCAGGAAGTGATCGGCCTCGATGGTGAAGGAGGTCAGGAACTCCCCGCGTCTCAGCGAAGCGGCGAACACCTGGACGCGGGGCTCGGCGATCTCGCCGCTGCGATCCGCGAAGGAGGAAAAGTCGTGGCGCCCGACGAGGCCGCGGGTCGCCTCCTCCATCGCCTGGTGCAGGAGCGGCTGGCGCACCCACCAGATGAGGCGCTTGAAGAAGGCCGAGCGGCGCGAGGCGATCTGATAGCGGTAGCGGCGCGCCAGCGCGTCGTGCCGCGCGTGGAAGGTCGCCGGGACGTCGCGCGCCTCGAGGATGTTGATGTCGGCGGGCAGGACCTGGTTGAGGGCGTCGGCGATTTGCGGAGGCGCCAGCGTCGAGCGGCTGTAGAAGTTCGCCACCTGCCCCTCGGCGTGCACTCCCTGGTCGGTCCGCCCGGCGCCGATGAGCTTGGGCGTCTCCTGGAGCGCCGCGCGGATCGCCCCCTGGATCTCCCCGGCCACCGTGCGCTGCTGCTCCTGGACCTGCCAGCCGGCATAGCGACTCCCTTCGTACTCGACGAGCAGCCGGATGTTGCGCGGCACGCCTGCGGGGCCAGGGCGCCCCGGCGCGTGCCCCGGGCCGTCGCGCGGCGGTCCGGGGCGCGGCGGTGCGTGGTGCGGGCGATCGCGCGGCGGTCCGTGGTGGGGGCGGTCGCGCGGCGGTCCGTGGCGAGGCCGGTCACCCGGCGGTCCGTGGGGGGGCCGATCGCGCGGGGGTCCGTGACGGGGCCGGTCGCGCGGCGGCCGGCGGGGCGGTCCAGGGGGAGTCACCGGGCGGTCGCGAAGTCGGTCAGCGCGGCACGATGGCCAGCACGCGGGCCGGGGCCCCCGATCCGCGGCTGATCTTCATCGGGGCGACGATGACGCTGAAACCGCGGACCGGCAGCAGGTTGAGATTGTCGAGGTTCTCGACCTGGTAGCGCCCGCCCTGCAGCATGGCCTTGTGCACGTCGAAGGTGGCGGACTTTCCCGGATCCACGCTGGCGGTATCGATGCCGATGCCGTTCACGTCCCGCTCCTTCAGCAGGAAGCGGGCCGCCTCGGCGGAGAAGCCGGGGAAGTGGAGGGCGCCGGCGTCGTCCCGGTTCAGGTAGCGATCGGGGTTCTCCCAGCGCTGGTGCCAGCCCGTGTTCAGGATGACGAGGGTGCGCGGCGCGATGCGTCCGTTGGTCTTCTCCCACGTCTGCAGATCCACGAGGGTCAGCACGTAATCGGGATTGGCGGCGGACTTCGACTGCACGTCGATCAGGATCCCCTGGCTGACCAGCCGCGTCGGCGGGATCTCGTCCACCGCCGGCAGTCCCTTGCCGAAGTGGGCCGGGGCGTCGACGTGCGTCCCGGTGTGCTCCCCCGAAACGAACGAGTTCATGTAGTAGCCGTCGCTGACCTGGGTCAGGGTCTCGAGCGTGAACGGGATCCCGCCCGGGAAGATCGGAATCCCTTCCCGGAGGTCGTGCGTCAGATCGACCACCTCGGCGCGGCCGTTCGCGACGTCGTCGAGGCTCAGCGAGAACATCTTGGCGGCGCGCGCCGGCATCGCCGGCAGGAGAGCCAGGAGGACGAACACCGCGGCCGCGACGGCGGCTCCGGGCGGAATGCGGCGCATCGGGGCCCGGCTCATCGATCCGCCCGCCGCGCCTGGAAGAGGTCTTCGGTCTGCACGGCGGGAGGGGCGACGGCCTCCTCGGCCGGGGCCTCCTGGGCGACGCTGGCGTATCGCTGGATCTTGTCCCCCAGCCGCCCGGCGCGTTCGTCGGCATCGGACAAGGCGTTCTGCGCGTTCTTGAGGTGCCGCAGCCCCAGGTCGAAGGCGTCCCTGAAGATGCCGAAGTCGCCGCCCAGCTGCTGCAGCCCCTTGAGGATCTCCCGGGCGCGCTTCTCGATCCGCAGGCCCATCAGGCCGTAGGCGATCGCCTGCAGGTAGGCGTAGATGCTGTTCGGCGATACCGGCACGACGCGGCGCTTCTGGGCATAGGCGTTGAGGTCGTCCCCTCCCGCATCCCCCTCGTCGCGCGCGATCAGCTCGTAGAAGACGTTCTCCGCCGGGACGTACATCAAGGCGATATCGAGCGTCCCCTCGGCGGGCCGGATGTACTTGCCGGCGATGTCGTCGATGTGCCGGCGGACGTCCCGCCCGAAGGCCCGCCGAGCGCGCTCGCGCTCCGCCGGGGGGGCTTCGAGGATCTGGCGGAAGCCGGCCAGGGGAAACTTCGAATCGATCGGGATCAGGCCGCCCGGCAGGCGCAGGACGGCGTCCACGATCAATCCGTCACGGAACGCGTGCTGGAGCGCGAAATGATCGGCGGGGAAGACCTGCTGCAGGATCGAGCCGAGGGACATCTCCCCCAGACCGCCGCGGATCTTGGGCGCCTGGAAGATCTGCTGCAGCCCGCGCACGTCCTGGCCGAGCGCCAGGATCTCCTGGCTGCTCTGTCGCAGCTCGCCCAGGCGTACGTTGATATCGGCGATCAGCTTCCCGGTGTCGGCGCTGCCCTTCTGCAGGGCCTGGGCGTTCTCCGACAGCCGGGTCGCCATCTGGCCGGTCAGCTGGCTCAGGGACGTGCCGACGTCACGCGGGATCTGTGCGCCGAGCAGGTTGATCTGCTCCGCCAGCCGCGACACCTGCTGCTGCAGGAGCCCAAGCGTCGGGTCGGGAGACGTGACCGGCGGGGCCTTGCGTCGCAGGAGCGCCACGCCGAGACCCAAGACCGCGGCGGCAAGCACCACGACGGCCCACATCGCTGGGTTCTCTATCGCCATGGACCCCGGAATCGGCCGTGAGGGAAACGACAACCGTCCGGACGCCCCGGGCGTCCGGACTCGCGGGCAAGTCTAGCGGCGCACCATCCGAGTGTCAACTCACACGAGGATCGAGAGATAGTCAGTTGCGCGCGAGCAGGATCGCGCACTTCAGGTAGCGCGTCTCGGGGACGAAGAGGTGCACGGGGTGATCGGGGGCCTGGCTGCGCATCTCGACCAGGGTGACGTCCCGTCCTGCGTCCGAGGCGGCGTCCTGCAGGACGCCCAGGAACTCCTCCGGCCCGAGGTGGTACGAGCAGGACGAGGTGACGATGACTCCGCCGGGCGCCGCCAGGCGGAAGGCGCGCAGGTTGATCTCCTTGTAGCCGCGCGCCGCGGCGTCGAGAGCCTTGGCGCTCTTGGTGAAGGCGGGGGGATCGAGCACGATCAGACCGAAGCGCTCCTGTTTTCGATCGAGGTCCTTGAGGTGGTCGAAGGCGTTCCCTTCGATCCACTCGCAGCGGGACTCGAGATCGTTCAGCGCGGCATTGCGCCGGGCCAGCTCCAGGCACTCGGCGGAGATCTCGATCCCCGTGGAGCGCTCGGCGCCGGCCTTCAGGGCGTACAGGCCGAACGATCCGGAATTGCAGAAGACGTCCAGGACGCGCCGGCCGCGGGCGTGCGGCTGCACGGCGCGGCGGTTGAAGCGGTGGTCGAGGTACATGCCGGTCTTCTGTCCCGCCCGCGGCCGGACCAGGAACCGCAGGTCGTCGAGGGGCATCTCGATCTCGTCGGGCACCTCGCCCAGGAGAAGCCCCGTGCGCGATTCGAGCCCCTCGCGCTGGCGCGTCGGCAGGTCGCTGCGCTCGTAGATGCCGCGCGGGTGGACCGCGTCCTGGAGCGCCGCCACGATGTCCTCGCGCATCCGGTCCATTCCCAGCGTCGAGATCTGCACCGCGAGCACCGGGCCGTAGCGGTCGACGGTGAGGCCCGGGAGGAGGTCCCCTTCGCTGAACACCAGCCGGCAGGATTCTCCCGCGGCGAAGAAATGCCGCCGGTACGCCACCGCCTGGGCGATGCGGCGCCGGATGAACGCGGCATCGATCGCCTCCTTGCGATCCCGGGTGAGGATCCTCACGGCGATGCTCGAAGCGGGGTTGTAGTAGCCGCGTCCGAGGAAGCGGCCGCGGTGGTCGGTCACCTCCACCGTGTCGCCGGGCGCGGCGCCGTCCTCGACCGATTCGATCTCGCCGGCGTAGATCCAGAGGTGCCCGGTCTTGACGCGTCGCTCGCGTCCCCTGGCCAGTGCGATCCGCGGGTTCATGCAGGAGAGGCCATCAGGCCATCGGCAGCTTGAGACCGGTCTTCTTCGCGAAGGCGACCGCCTCGGGGTAGCCCGCGTCGGCGTGGCGCATGACGCCGGTGCCGGGGTCGGTCGTCAGGACCCGCTCCAGGCGGGCGGCGGCCTCGGGCGTGCCGTCCGCGACCACGACCATGCCGGCGTGCAGAGAGTAGCCGATGCCGACGCCGCCGCCGTGGTGCACCGAGACCCAGTGCGCCCCCGCCGCGGTGTTGAGCAGGGCGTTGAGGATGGGCCAGTCGGCGATGGCGTC
>DATNEZ010000566.1:0-7179 GCA_035606645.1 Binatia bacterium | reverse complement strand
GCTGAAGACTTCGGGGGCCGATCTCGGCGGGAAGCGCGCCGTCCTGGCGGCCGACGACCAGTCGGCGCGCGGCGCCCTCGACACCCTTTCCGAGTCGATCGGCAGCCTCGAGGAGGCCGTGCGCGGTCTGTCGGTCCGATTCCCCGAGCCTCTGCTGGCCCGGGTCAGGCCGCTCCTGGACCGGATGCCCGCCGACCCGGAGCACACCAAGGTGTCCCTGGCGGAGCGTTTCCAGAACGTCGTCGGGATTCTCAACGAGGCGAACAAGTTCGACAACGACATCAGCATGAACGCCGAGATCCGCACCCTGGCCAACGGCACGCCGTCCGAAGTCCGCGTGGTCTACGTCGGCCTGGGGCAGGCCTACTTCGTGAGCGCCAACGGCGAGGCCGGGATCGGCCGCCCCGGCCCCGATGGCTGGCGCTGGGAGGTCGATCGCAGCATCGCTCCGGCCGTGGCGCAGGTCGTCGAGATCCTGCAGGCCAAATCCAAACCCAGGCTCGTTCCTCTTCCGGTGGACATCCGATGACCCTGCGCATGCTGTTCGCCACGGGCACCGTCCTTCTGGCATCGGCCCTCTTCACTCCGGCGCGGGCCGAGGCGCCGCCGGCCGTCCCGCTCGGCGACGCGGCACGGGCCGCGCGGCAGGACCTCGATCGCAGCCTCAAGGCGCTCGCCGACCTCCGCGCCACCATCCAGGCGGAGACCGTGCCGCTCACCAGGGCGCTGGCGGCGGCGGAGGCGCGGCTGGCGGAGGATCGAAGGCTGTACGACGAGACCTCCCGCCGGCAGGATGCGTCCCACCTGGAATCCGAGAACCTCGGGCAGGCGATCAAGCTGCGCCAGGACGAGGCGGCGTACGTCGGCAACCTGCTGGACGAGTACGCGCACGGCTTCGAGACCACGCTGCACGTCGGCGAGCGGCCGAGGATCGCCGCGGAGCTGGAAGCGGCCAGGCAGGCGCCCCAGGCGAAGGACCTGGCCCCCCGGGAGCGCATCTCCCGGCAGGTCGGTCTCCTGAAGGCGTCGGTCGCCCGGCTGGACGATCTTCTCGGTGGAACCCGGATCCAGGGGCAGGCGATCGATCCGGAAGGCACGGTCAACCCGGGCACCTTCGCCATCATCGGCCCCGTCACCCTGTTCGCCGCCGCCACAGGCGGCATGGCGGGCGTGGCGTTGCCGCAGGCCGGCTCGGACTCGGTGGCGGTGCGGCCTCTGGACGACACCGGCAAGGCGGCGATCGCCCAGGTCGTCGAGGCGGGGACGGGGCTCTTCCCCTTCGACCCGTCGCGCGGCGGGGCCCTCCAGGAGCTGATCAACAAGGGGAGCCTCGTCGGCTACTTCAAGAGGGGCGGGCCGATCATGTGGCCGCTCCTGTGCGTGTCGATCCTCGCGGTGACGGTCATCCTGGAGCGCCTGTACTTCCTGACGCGGGAGAGGCGGCGCCGGGACCCCGAGGCGGTGCAGAACATCATGGCGAGCCTCGAGGCGGGGGACGCCGACGGGGCGATGCGGGCGGGCGAGGGGTCGCGCGACCACGTCGCGCGCGCCCTGACGTACGCCCTGGCGCACCGGCACAAGTCGTTCTCGGACGCTTTGATGCGCGCCACCAACCAGGAGATGGTCCGCTTCGACCGCGGCATTCCCATCCTGGACACCATCGTCACGATGGCGCCGATGCTCGGCCTCCTCGGGACGGTCACCGGGATCATGACCTCGTTCGGGATGCTGGGAGGGGGGGAGCTCGGCGCGCCGGCCCAGATCACCGGCGGCATCGCCGAGGCGCTCATCGCCACGGCCTTCGGTCTGGGGATCGCCATCACCACCCTCATCCCGATGAACTACCTGCACACGCGCAGCGAGGAAGTCCGCCACGAGCTGGGGGACGCCGCCACCCACCTGGAGCTGCTCGTGAAGCCGATCCAGGAGGCGGAGATGAAATCGCGCGGCGGGGCAGCCGCCCGCGCGGCGGGGACCGACGCGGTCGCGGGCATGACGGCGTCGTGGCGCCCCGGCTCGGAAACCCTGGCCCGCGCACGAGGTGACGCATGACCATCCGCGTACCGCGCCGCCGCAAGGCGCGCATCGAGATCATCCCGCTCATCGACGTGATGTTCTTCCTGCTGGCGACGTTCATCATGGTGTCGCTCTCGATGACCCGGAACTCCGGGATGCAGGTGGCCCTGCCCGCGGCCAGCACGTCGGAGAAGCAGCCGTCGCGCGACGACTCCGTGACGCTGACGGTGACCGAGGACGGCCAGGTGTTCTTCAACAAGGAGAAGATCACCCTGGCGCAGCTGCCGCTCAAGCTGCAGGTCTTCAAGGCCTCGAGCAAGGATCCCAAGGTCGTGGTGAGCGGCGCGGCCGACGCCAACTTCAAGGTCGTGGTCGCGGTGCTCGACGAGGCGCGCAAGATCGGCATCCAGAAGGTCGGCATCTCCACGCAGAAGAAATGAGCCGGTTCCAGTTCGTAGCGTTCATCGGGGCGCTCGTGCTGCATGCGGGCATCCTGCTGTTCGGCGGTCTCCTCATGCCGCACCAGGCGAAGGGGACCGAGACGCGGGAGGACGTCGCGCTCGTCGACGACTCCGAGCCGGACAAGGCGGACCAGGACAAGAAGAAGGACGAGCAGGAAAAGGTGAAGGCGGACGAGAGCCGGGACGAGGAGAAGCCGCCGGAGATCGCCGAGCCGGCAGAGCCGATGCCGGACGTGCAGAACCTGGCGAACCTAGACGCCGCGGCCGCGGGCCCGGCGCTCGATGCGTTGAGCCTGAACGACCTGGAAGCCGCCCTCGGCCCCTCCGAGGGGGGGATGTCGTTCGGGCAGGGGTTCAGCCTGGCCTCGGGCGGCCGCATCGGCGCCGCGGGCGGGCCGGGGGGGCCGACGATGGAGGAGATCGCCTCGATCGCCGATCTCGACCAGCGGCCGCGCGCCATCGCCCAGTCGTCCCCCATGTACCCGGCCGAATTGCGCAGGCGACGGGTCGAGGGGACGGTCAACATCGTCTTCCTGGTCGACACCGACGGGCACGTGACGAACCCGACGGTCGAGAAATCGACCGACCCGGGGTTCGAGAGGCCGGCCCTGGAGGCGGTCCGCCGCTGGCGGTTCGAGCCCGGAACGCGCCAGGGGCGCAAGGTGCAGTTCAAGATGCGCGTGCCGATCACCTTCAGGGCGGGATGACATGATGCGCAACGCAGGATCGACCGGACCTCGCACCCGCCGCGTCGCAGCGGTTCTCGCGGCGCTCGTCCTGGGTCTCGCCCGGGCGCGCGCCGCCGACGCTCCGTCCGACCCGTCCCCCGATCTCTGGAAGGACCCCGCCTTCCAGAAGGCTTTTCTCGGCTCCTACGGCGTGCAGTCCGAGCTGGAGCCGAAGATGACGCAGATCGAGCTTCTGGCGATGCAGAAGGTCCTGCCGCTGATGGACACCGACCCGGAGGCCGCGGCGCGCAAGCTGAAAGGGCTTGCCAAGCCGAACGCCAGCGCCGTGTTCGATTTCACGCTGGGGAACCTGGCGTTCTCGAAGGATCAGCCCGAGGAGGCGGCGGGTCACTACCGCACCGCCATCGGAAAGTTCCCGAACTTCCGCAGGGCGCTGCGCAACCTGGGGCTCATCCAGGTCCGCCTCGGCCAGTACGACGACGCGGTGCGCTCGCTGTCGCGCGTCATCGAGCTGGGGGGCGGCGAGGGGCTGACCTACGGACTGCTCGGATACTCCTACGCGGCCACGGGCCAGAGCCTGTCGGCCGAGTCGGCCTACCGCAACGCCGTCCTGCTGCAGCCGGATCTCCTCGACTGGAAGGTCGGCATGGCGCAGACACTGTTCAAGCAGCAGAAGCACGCGGAGGCCGCGGCCCTGTGCGGCGAGCTCCTGGAGCGCTACCCGGAGCGGACCGATCTGTGGCTGCTGCAGGCGGGGGCGTACGTCGGCATGGGGCAGCCGCTCAAGGCGGCGGAGAACTACGAGATCTTGCGCCGGATGGGGAAGGGGACCGTCGCCAGCCTGGCCACCCTGGGGGACATCTACGTGAACGAGGGGCTTTGGGACCTGGCGGCCTCGGCCTATGGCGCCGCGCTGGACGCCGACCCCCTGCAGGACGCCTCGCGTCCGCTGCGCTGGATCGCCGTCCTGGCGCAGCGCGGGGCCACCACGCAGGCGCGCGCCCTCGCCTCTCGCTGCAAGGCCGCCTACGGCGACCGGCTGGACGGAGCGGCGCGCAAGGACCTGCTCAAGCAGGAGGCGCGCATCGCGGCGACCGACGGGGCGGACGCCGAAGCCCTGACCGCCCTGCAGGAGATCGTCGCGCTCGATCCCCTCGACGGCGAGGCTCTCCTTCTCCTGGGGCAGCACTACACGCGCGCCGACGACCTGGAGCAGGCGCAGTTCTACTACGAGCGGGCCGAGAGCCTGGAGCCGTTCGAGGCGGAGGCGAAGGTCCGCCGCGCGCAAATCCTCGTGCGTCAATCCAAGTACAAGGACGCCATCCCCCTTCTGAAGCGGGCCCAGGAGCTGAAGCCGCGCGACGACGTGGCCCGCTATCTCGAGCAGGTCGAGCGCCTGGTACGAACCCGCGGCTGAGACGGACCCGCCGCTTCGGCGCAGCATGTCTCTCGACCTGATCCCCCGGGTGGACATCCTGTCCATTGCTTCGGACGCACGTCCTCGCCTGCCGATTTTCAAATAGTCCGCGCCGCTCCGCGATTGCGCGACGGATCGCGCCGATTGGCATCGTGCTTGCTGAATTTTGGGCTCGAATCGATCCAATCACCCGAGCGCCGCCGTGGGGGACCCCGGCGCTTCTCGATTCAGGTATTCACCTGATGGTCGCGAGCGTGTCGATGCCGTGAAGAAAGGGGGAAAATCCATGACGCGCAATCTCGCCCCGCTGCACAACTCGAGTCCTGCGCCTGAGTGCAGGGAAATCCGCCTTCAGTTCAAGGTCATCGGCCCGGGCGTCAGGCGAAAGGCCGCCGAACCCGGTCCCCTGAGGGCGCTCGTGTTCCATCCCGCCAACGGCTGGCAAGGCCGGCGATGGGCCAGGCCGATTGGGTGCGGAATGTTCGAGATGACCGTGCCTGCGCCGGGGACCGGCTCGTGCTGTCTTTTCCTGGACTGCGCGAAGCCGGGCCGCGGGCACTCGGACCTTCCCTGGATGATCCTCCAGGCCGCCCGGACCGAGGCCGCCACGAGCCGCAGGACAGGCGCCTAGGAGCCTGTCCGAGTATTGGGCCGGGTCGCGTTCCGGACGCCGTGGGGCCGGATGCTAGGCGCCGCGACGACGTCCGATGCCAAAGCATCGAGGAGGCGCGGCAACGAAGCAGACGGCCCCACGCCGCCGGAACCCGAAGGGCGCATGGGGGTTGCGGCCGCATACAGCGTCGCTCGTCGTCGGCGATGGATCCGCATCGCTCTCCTCCTCGCTCCTTGTCTGCAATCCGCAAGCCCCATGCGCGCGGCCCGGCCGAATACTCGGACAGGCTCCTAGGCAGACTGCACTCCGGGAAGGACAGAGTGTTGGAGTTTTGGAGAACGTGCCCCGCAGGAGAATTCATGCGCAAAGTTGTTGACACATCAAGACCTACGACATCGACGCGCCGCATGGCATCGTAATTGCTGTTATGGATGTCCGAACACCTTACATCACGTTCACGGAGGAGGACCGATGAGAAAGCCACTTCTGATCTTGGGCGCAGTGCTGATGGTCACCCTGATCGCGGCCCAGCTGAATCCTGTGGTGGCCGGGGGCAAGACGCACGACGTGTCGGCGACGATCGTCGCCGTCGACGCGCAGGGCAAGAAGATCACTTTCCAGGATGATGCCGGCGCGACCAGCACGGCCGTCGTCATGGACAAGGCCGTCGAGAGCCTCAAGACGGTCAAGGCGGGGGACAAGGTCGTCCTGACCTGCAAGGATTCCGACGCCGGGACGATCGAAGGGGTGATCGCGATCAAGGCCGCCCCGGCCAACAAGTCCTGAAGGAATCGCCTTCGCGCGTTCGATGCGTCCGGAGGTGCCGGGATCGATTCCCGGCACCTCCTTTTTTTTGTGCCCGCAAACTGTCGGCTATTTCGAATGGGTCCGGACGACCTGCTCGAGCCAGGGAAGGGACGCCCACCCGACTTCGACGTGGCCGTTGATCAGGAAGCCCGGCGTTCCGAGCGCGTTGGCGTCCAGGGCCTCCTTCGCCTCGGCGGTCACCCGATCGCGGAGCTTCGGGTCGTCGAAGTCACGCACGAACCTGGGGCGATCGAGCCCCAGGCGCCCGGCCAGGTCGATCAGGGCGGCGCGATCGAACGTCCGGGACTCGAGCAGGGCCGCGTGGTACTCCCAGAACTTCCCCTGTCTCTGCGCCGCCTTGGCGGCGGACGCCGCATCGTAGGCGTTCCGGTGCATCACCAGCGGATTGTGATGCAGCTCGAGGCGCAGCTCCCCCTTGAAACGGGCCACCAGGTTTTCCATTTCGCGGGCGGCGCGCGGGCAGACCGGGCACTGGTAGTCCGTGAAGAAGACCAGGGTGTCCTTCGCGCCGTCCGGGCCCAGGGACGGGTATCCCTCGGGGGGGGAATGCCGCTCGACCGCGGCCGGTGCAGGCCCGGGGTCCCCCGCTCGGACAGAGGTCCCCGCGAGCAGGAGTGCCCCGAGGGAAAAAACCGCTCTCGCCGGAAACCATCGCATCATGACCGATCACGCGCCTTTCTTGCGGTGCTGGTCGAACCAGCCGACGATGTTCAGCATCTTCGCCATCCAGTGGCTGGGCCGCCGGCTGATGCCGTGAGACTCGCCCGGCACCCGGACCAGGACGGTCTCGACGTTCAGGAGCTTGAGCGCCTGGAAGTACTGCTCCGACTCCGAAATCGGCGTCCGGTAGTCCTCCTCGCCGGTGATCACCATCGTCGGCGTCTTGACGTTCTTCACGACCGACAGCAGCGAGCGCTTCTCGTAGTGCTCGACGTTGTCCCACGGGAACCCCGGGAACCAGTACTTCTCGACGTAGGACGAGATGTCGGCCGTGAGGACGAAGCTGTACCAGTTGATCACCGGGTAGGCCGAGGCGGCGGCGCGGAACCGGGTCGTCCGGCCGATCATCCAGCAGGTCAGGACCCCTCCGCCGCTCCCCCCCGTGACGAACAGATTCTCCGGATCGACGTACCCTTTCGCGATCGCCGCGTCGAC
>DATNEZ010000540.1:0-3814 GCA_035606645.1 Binatia bacterium | reverse complement strand
CGAGAACCTTCCGGCTGGCGCTCGGGGCCCTCCTGGCCGGCGTCGCTCCTTTCGCGATCAACCGGCTCCTGACGGGCGCCTGGATGCATGCTTCCTTCGCGGCCAAGGTCGGGCGGCACGGCGTCCTTGCGGCGCTTCTCGATGGACACGCCGGGGCCGTGCCGTCCGTGGTTGCGGCCAACCTGCCTCTTCTTCTCGGGCCGCTCCTCGGGGCGCTGGCGCGCGACAACGTCGCGCTGCTGCTTCTGGCGCCGCTCGGGCTGCGACAGATGGCCGCGAAGCCGGGGGGCAGCCATCTGCCCTGGCTGGTGCTCGTGGCCCTGCCGTGCCTCGTGGCGGTGCTCGCCCCCTTCGGCGGGCCGGAGTTCCACGAGCAGCGCTACATCGGCCCGCTCGTCGCCGTGACGGTGATCGCGGGGTCCATCGGCCTGGCGGAGCTGCCGGCCGCGCTGCGGCGGCCCGCCGCGAGGCTCCCGCTCATGCTGCTCGTGGCTTGCCTTTCGGCGCCGGGGGTCTGGACGGCGGCGCGCAGGTACGCCATCGAGGTGAAGAACATCAACGAGATGCAGCTCACGGTGGGCCGCTGGCTGGCGGAGCGTCCCGGAGGCCCCGGGACCGTCGCCACGAACGACATCGGAGCGATCGGCTTCGTCACGCGGGCGCCAATCCTGGACCTGACCGGGCTCGCGACGCCCGGCGCGATCCCGTTCCTGCGGCGCGCGGCCCCCGCCGGCACGCGGAACCGCGGATGGAACGGCGCCAGCGAGGCCGGGCTGATCGATTTCCTGCGCGAGCGCCGCCCCGATTTCGTGGCGGTCTTTCCCACGTGGTATCCGAGCCGCGCCTTTCGCGACAGCCTCGGCGAGGAGGTCTTCCACGTGACGCTTCAGGACAACCTGATCTGCGGGGACCGGACGATGATCGTCTACCGGCCGGACTGGAGCACGGGAGGAGCGGGAGGGGCCGCAGCCTCAGGCGGGCGGTGAGACCGACCGGGCGGGGGCCCCGGGCGGCGAGGCGCCGGATCGGGCCCGGGAGGCGGCGAGGGCGGTCGCGAGGAGCCTGCGCGCCAGCGTGAAGGCCGGGGCGACCGAGCGGGCGGCGCGGTAGTGCTCCGCCGCCTCGGCGTGGCGTCCCTGGCGCATCGCCAGGGCGCCCAGGCGCATCCGGGCCCAGAGGGAGCGCGGATTGTCCTCGAGGATCGCCTGGTACTGTTCCCGGGCGCGGCCGAGAGCCCCGCGGCGCTGCCAGAACTCGCCCGCCGACAGACGCAGGGCGTAGCAGTCCCCCACGACGTCACGCTGCAGGGCGAAATCCTCCGGGCCGTAGGCCGCCCGGCGGCCGACGCGGCGCAGGGCGGCGAGGAGCGTGCGGATCGAGCGCCGCGTCCAGGGATCCTCGCGGACATAGAACGCCTCGCGGCGCTCCTTCACCCAGTAGTCTTCCGTCAGCCCGTGCCGCGCGCGGGCTTCCTCGTGGAGCGCGGTCCCCGGGTAGATGGTCATCGGCGAGACCAGGCCGTCGTGCGGCCTTATCTCCTCGATGAGCCGGACGGTCGATTCGAGATCCTCGTCGGCCTCCGACTCGATGCCGGTGATCAGGTAGATGGAGAGGCCGAGCCCGACGCGGCGGGTGGCCGCGGCGGCCGCACGCACCTGGTCGACGGTGATCCCCTTGTTCAGCCGCTGCAGCATGCGCGGCGAGCCGGACTCGACGCCGTACTGGATGTGCGTGCATCCGGCGCGCCGCATCCAGGCCAGGCGCTCCTCGTCGACGGCGTTGACCCGCGACTGGCAGTCCCACAGCAGATCGATCTTCTGGTCGATCAGGCCGCGGCAGAAGTCGATGACGCGCTTCTTGCTCACCGTGAAGGTGTCGTCCCGCACCGAGACGTAGACCACGCCGTGCCGGTCGCGCAGCAGGCGCACCTCCTCGATCATGTTCGCCGCCGAGCGGAAGCGCATGCTCCGGCCCCAGAACTCGGGGGACGAGCAGAACGTGCAGGCCGCCGGACAGCCGCGCGACGTGATGATGAACTCGAACTGGGTGGTCGGATCGACTCCCACCGTGGCCGGGTCGGCGGAGGGGTGGGGGAGCGTGTCGAGATCCAGGATGACCGGCCTCTCGGCGGTGTCGGAGAAGCCGGCCGCCAGGGAACCCCGCGCGGGGGTGCGCCAGGTCACCCCCGGGATGGAGCCGAGGCTCTCCTCCAGGTCGCCGCGCGCCCGGGCCCGCGCCAGATCGAGCAGGGTCTCTTCCCCTTCGCCCCGCACCACGACGTCGACCTGGGGGTAGTGCGCCAGGAGGTGCCGGGGCAGGTGCGTGGCGTGGGGCCCGCCCGCCACGATCAGGCAGCGCGGGTTCGCGGCCCTGGCGAGGGCGGCGAGGCGCATCGCCTCGTGGCGGTTGAAGGTGAAGACCGAGACGCCGAACAGATCGGGACGCTCCGCCTCGAGGAAACGCTTCGTGCGGGGCCAGGTCCAGGCGCTGCAGTTGACGATGCGGCTGTCGAAGCCGTCGCGCCGGAGGACCGCGTTCAGCGTGCCCAGTCCGAGAGGCGTGAAGCGGGAGTAGAACTCCATCTTGCCCATGTCGTGACAGGTGTAGCCGAGGAGGACTTTCACCGCCGCCTCCTGGGAGCGCCCGTGGCCGGCACGGCGAGGAGCCTCTGCACCTCGCGGGCCAGGACCGGCAGCCGCTCGTCGCGCAGAAGCGGCAGAAGGGTGCGGGCCCGGCGGAGCGAGGCGCGCGGCAGGTCGCACACCACGAGCTCCTCCTGGAGCAGCCTGGCTTCCTGGAGCGTCTCGCCCGCGGGGTCGATGACGCACGATCCCCCGCTGAAATTGATGCCGTCCTCGAAGCCGACGCGGTTCGCATAGATCACGTAGAGGGTCTGCATCTGCGCGGTGACCCTCGCGAGATTCTTCCAGGTGGCGTGGACCGCCAGGCCGCGCCGGTCCATCCCCTCCGTCGGCCCCGCCGAGAGGACCACCAGGTAGTCGGCGCCGTCCTGGGCCATGACGAGGGACGTGGAGGGGTGCCAGAAGTCTTCGCAGATCAGGATTCCCATCCGGCCCAGCGGGGTCGCGAACGCCTGCAGGCGATCGCCGGCCGCGAAGAAGCGCCCCTCGTCGAACATTCCATAGGTCGGCAGGTAGACCTTGCGGTGCACGTGGCGCACCCGGCCGCCCTCGAGGAACATGGCGCTGTTGTGGTAGCGGTGTCCGGGTGTCTCCTCGACGAAGCCGGCCACGACGGCGATCCTGCGGCTCAGGTCGAGGAGCGGCCGCAGGCGCGTGTCGATCTGCTCGAGGGGGAGGGCGACATCCGGGACCAGGTCCTGCAACAGGTAGCCGGTCAGGCTCAGCTCGGGGAAGACCACGAGGTCCGCGCCGCGCCTTATCGCCCTGCGGATCCAATCGGCGTGCAGGGACACGTTCGCCTTCAGATTCCCCAGCACCGGCTCGATCTGCGCCACGGCGACACGCAGGCGGCCGCCGGATCGGTCCACCGCTTGCTGCCGCGCCATCTCCTCCGCCTTCCCGAACGGGCTGATGTGAAGGGGCGAATCGTAGCACAGCGGGGCGGACGAAACAATGCAAGTGTCCCATTTTCTTGAATTTGGCACATCCATCTGATAGCATGACGCCCGCTTCCCGGTCGCGGGAAGCACCGGAAACCGAGATGAACCGCAGGCCCGCCGTCGCCGGTCAGTTCTACGCGGCCGATCCGGAGACCCTGAGGCGCGACCTCGTGGCGCTCACGGAGGGGCCGCCGCCACCGGCAGGGACACGGGGGATCGCTCTCCTCGTGC
>DATNEZ010000510.1:0-2259 GCA_035606645.1 Binatia bacterium | reverse complement strand
CCTCGTTCCGGTTGCCGCGGGCCTCCCTCCGTCGTATAACAGGTGCTCGGGACAGCCGGCCGGCCGCCGGGGTGAATCTGTTCCATCGCCGAATACGGAGGATCTCTTGAGCATCGCTCGCGGTTTTCCCGTGGTCCCGGTGATTGTCGCGCTGGTTTCGCTGCTGGTCCCCTGCCCCGCGCGGGCGGTGGATCCGGGGGTGGACATCGCCGCCCCGCGCGTCGTCACCTCCGTGGTGAACGCGGCGCTGGCGTTCCTCCCGAGGAACCCGGTCGTGGAGCAGGAGGACTACGTCCGCTGGCAGAACGTCGGTGCCGGGCTGCACACTTCGACCAGCGGGCCGATGTGCGGCGTGTCCGACGGCCTGTGGGATTTTCCGCTGGGCGGAGGAGTCCTGACCCCCGCGCGGCAGTTCAACGAGATCCCCAGGACCATTCCGTACCACTGCAATCCCCACTGCGGGCTCGGCATGACGGGCACGGTCACGGTGACGGGGCTTATCGATCTCGCGGCCGCACAATCCGGAAGCATCCTGTCCCTGAGCTGGTCGGGCGGAAGCGGACACTACCAGGTCGTCCGCAGCGACAACCCCCTCTTCACGGGTACAGGCACCCAGGTCCTTGCCCCGGACGGAGGGCTCGACACCGGGACGACGTTCACCGATTCGTTGACGCAGCCGATCGCGGGGCAGGTTGCCTACTACCTCGCGATGAACCGTACGCTGAACTGAGCCTCTCCCGGAGGACACCGACCGTGCGCAGATTGGTCCCGATATTCGTCGTCGTTGCGATGAGCCTGCTGTACGACGCTTCGAACACCCTGCGCGCGCACGGGGCCGCCGCTCCCGACATCACGGTCGGCGGCGAAATCCTCGATCTGGCGTGCTACGTCGCCCACGGCGGCAAGGGGCCCGAGCATCAGAAGTGCGCCCAGAAGTGCGCCGAGCAGGGGCAGCCGATCGGCCTCCTCGGTTCCGACGGCAAGGTGTACGTCCTGTTCGCGGATCACGCCGACGGATCGGCGTACGGCAAGGCCCGCGCGCTGGCGGGATCGAAGGTCGAGATCAAGGGGGAGCCGGCCGCCAAGGACGGCATCAACGGCCTCACCGTGCACGACGTCAAGAAGCTGTAGCCGCCTGCCTGGACGGGATCCCGAGGTCGTCGACCGTCAGCCGATCCAGGTTCCTGACCACCCTGTGGGCCCCGGCAAGGCGCAACACCCGCGCCGGAAAGGTCGTCGCCACTCCGATCACCGCCAGCCGGGCGGCGCGCGCCGCCCGGATTCCTCCCGGGGAGTCCTCGATCGCCACGCAGCCGCTCCCGGAGGACAGCCCCAGCCGGCGCAGGGCGAGCCGGTAGCCGTCGGGGGCCGGCTTCGGTCTTCGGACATTCCCGGCCGACACGATGACGCGAAAGTCGCGGCGCAGGCGGGCGCGGCGCAGGACGGCGAGGATCTCGTCGCGGGTCGCGCCCGAGACGATGGCGACTGGAACGCGGCGGGCCACCCGGCGCACCAGGCTTCGTCCCCGGGCGGTGATCCGGACTCGGGCGGCCAGGCGGCGGTACGCCGACCGCTTCTCCCCCAGGAGTCTCGCCAGCGGGAGATCTCTCCGTCCCGCGTCCTTCAGGATGGCGGCGAGCGCCGTGCGGTCGTCGAACACCAGGTAGCGGGCGTTGTAGCGCGAGCGCGGCAGCCGGATGCCGTGCGGACGCAGGACCTCCCGGAAGGCGCGCCAGTGGAACGTCTCGTCGTCCACCAGCACCCCGTTGAAGTCGAACAGGACGGCGCGCGCGGGCGCCCTACGGCCGGCCACCGCACCTCTCCCTCAATGGCCGGCTGGACCGTAGGTCCTGACCGTCCCGTCCGAGAGGATCATCTCGACGAACACTCCCTTGCCGCTCTTGTGCTTCGGGACGATGGAGGAATAGCTCGCCCCCAGCCCGGTCAGGCACTCCTGGCACGGTATGAGCACGGGATTCAGGGGCGTTCGATTCCCCCGGTTGTCCACGAGAACCACGTTGAACCCCCGCACGGAGAGCTCCGCCGTGGTGCGCCAGCTCACGATACCCGAACCCTTTCCGGCCGGGCTCGAAAAACTGATCCCGATGTCCGTCACGGACTGGCCGTCGTCGATGAGCAGGGTCGGCTCCCCCTGGTACAGGACGAGCGCCTCCACGCTGACCGGCGCGGTCGAGCCGTCGGTCACCGTGATCACCATGCGGTAGGTCGTGCCGGCGACCAGGCCGCCGATCGGGCTCG
>DATNEZ010000493.1:0-5397 GCA_035606645.1 Binatia bacterium | reverse complement strand
CTCGCCATGGCCTCCCTGTTCGAATCGGTGGCGCAGCCGTTCGCGATCCTGTTCTCCATTCCGTTCTCTCTGCCGGGCGCCGCCTGGCTTCTGGCCGCGACCAGGACACCGTTCAACCTGATGGCGCAGATCGGGCTCTTGATGCTGATCGGCATCGTGGTGAAGAACGGCATCGTCCTGCTCGACCACATGAACCAGCTGAGGCAGGCCGGGCTGCCGCGCGACGAGGCGATCCTGCAGGCCGGGCGCGACCGGCTGCGCGCCGTCCTGATGACCGCCCTGACCGCCATCGTCGGGCTGATCCCCCTGGCGCTCGGCCGCTCCAGCGTCGGCGATGCCTACTATTACCCGCTGGCCCGGACGGTCATCGGCGGCCTCGCCTCGTCCACCGTCCTGACCCTCATCGTCCTGCCCTACATCAACCTGGGGGTCGAGGCCGTCGCCGCCTGGATACGCGCCCTCTGGCGGGCCTCCGACCCCACGCTGGGGGTCCGGCAGGCCGTCACCGCCCGCCCCGTGGCCCCTACGGCCCCCGATTCGTCGGTCGCCTGACGCGCGCCACGAAACCGGCGCGAAAAATCATGCATCCGGCGGAATAAAGCCCCCCCGGACGACCTTCAAGCCATTAAAGCCGTTGATTTTGCGCGATTCCGCGGTATAAATACGAAATCTAAAATCCGGTGGGATTCGGAACGGAGGCTGGGGGATGCACGCGTCTGCGGAGAAGAAGGGTCTGACCATCTGGCTCACCGGCCTGCCGAGCGCCGGCAAGAGCACCATCGCCAGGAAACTCGCCACGCTTTTGAAGGACGAGGGGCACCGCGTCACGGTCCTCGACGGCGACGAGGTGCGCGAGCGGCTGAACAAGGGGCTCGGCTTCTCCAAGGAGGACCGCGACGAAAACATCCGGCGCATCGCCTACGTGGCGCGCCTCCTGACCGAGGCGGGTTCCGCCGTGATCGTGGCGGCGATCTCGCCGTACCGCGACGCGCGCGACGCGGCGCGGGCCGAGATCGGCCGCTTCGCCGAGATCCACGTCAGCTGCTCCCTCGAGGAGTGCATCCGCCGCGACGTCAAGGGGCTCTACAAGAAGGCCCTGGCCGGGACGCTGGACCACTTCACCGGCGTGTCCGATCCGTACGAGCCGCCGCTCATGCCCGAGCTGGTGGTCGAGACGGACCGCGAGGCCCCGCTCGACAGCGCCCGGGGGATCCTCTTCTGCCTGCAGTCGCTGGGATACGTCACGATCTCCACGCTGAAGGAGCTCGCGCCGACCGAGCGTCTGGCGCCGATCCAGACCGGATCGGAAGCGTAGCGGGCCGGGTGCCGGAAGGAATTCCCCCGTCATGAAAGTCGCCGTCCTGGGGCTCGATTGCGCCGCCCCGCGCCTGGTCTTCGATCGGTTCCGCGATGACCTTCCCAACCTGAGGGGCCTGATGGAGGCCGGCTCCCACGGCCCGCTCCTGAGCACCCATCCGCCGATCACGGTCCCCGCCTGGGCCTGCATGATGCGCAGCCAGGACCCCGGGCAGCTCGGCATCTACGGGTTCAGGAACCGGAAGGACCACTCGTACGACGGCCTGTCGATGGCCAACGCCTCGGTCCTGAAGAGCGACGCCGTGTGGGACCTGCTCGGGCAGGCCGGGAAGCAGTCCATCGTCCTGGGCGTGCCGCCGTCGTTTCCGCCGAAGCCGCTGAAAGGCGTGCAGGTCGGCTGCTTCCTGACCCCGTCCACCGACATGGCGTACACGTATCCCCCCGACGTCCGCCAGGAGATCCAGAAGGTCGCCCCCGGCTACGTCGTCGACGTCGAGGGGTTCCGGACCGACGACAAGGACGCCCTGCTGAAGAGGATCTACGACAAGACGCGGATGCACTTCGCGGTGGCGCGGCACCTCTTGACGACCCGGCCGTGGGACTTCTTCATGATGGTCGAGATGGGGGTGGACCGCATCCACCACTCGTTCTGGAAGTACATGGACCCCGACCATCCCAAGTACGAACCCGGCAACCAGTACGAGAACGCCATCCGCGACTACTACCGCTACTGCGACCAGGAGATCGGCGAGCTGCTGGCGCTCTTCCCGAAGGACACGGCCGTGATGGTCGTGTCGGACCACGGCGCCAAGAAGCTCGACGGCGGCATCTGCTTCAACGAGTGGCTGATCAAGAAAGGCTGGCTGACGCTCAAGTCGTATCCGGACAAGCCGACGCCGATCGGCAAGGCGGACGTCGACTGGTCCAAGACGAAGGCCTGGGGGGACGGCGGCTACTACGGCCGGCTGTTCATGAACGTCCGCGGGCGCGAGCCGCAGGGGACGATCGACCCGGGGGATTACGAGAAGGTCCGGAGCGATCTCGCCGCCGAGATCGAGGCGATCGAGGATCCGTCGGGGCGCCCGATCGGCACGAAGGCGTACCGTCCCGAGGACATCTACAAAGAGGTCCGCAACGTCGCCCCCGACCTGACCTGCTACTTCGGCAATCTCGACTGGCGATCGATCGGCTCGGTCGGGCTGAAGACGATCCACACGTTCGAGAACGACACCGGCCCGGACGACGCCAACCACGACTGGAACGGCATCTTCATCCTGAAATCCGCCGCGGGCGGCGCGCCGAAAGGGGCGCGCAGCGGGCTCAGGATCTACGACGTGGCCCCGACCCTGCTCGGGCTCTTCGGCGTCGAGGCGCCGGCCGGGATGATCGGGCGGAGGCTCGACCGGGAATGAGACTCGGGGGCGTGTGCTAGCATGAGCTCATCGGATCGATCGACTATGGCAGACCGCGTGGCGCAGCAGAGAGTCCGCGCTCTCTTCGTGACCCCGACCTGGATGGCGACGGGCGAGACGGCCGCCGCCCTCGTCCTGGCCGACAGCATCGTCGCGGGCGGCGGGGAGGCCTGGTTCCTGGCGTCGGGCCCGGCCGCCCAGATCCTCCGCCCGAAGTTCGGCGACCGGGTGCAGGAGATGACCGGCGACCTGGCGTCGAACCAGCACCACTGGCGGCGGATGGTCGAAGAGGTCGAGCCGAACGTCGTCGTCTTCTCCGAGCTGCGATCCATCCTGGCGCTGCGTCTCAACCGTCAGTACCCCCTGGCCGACCTGTCGTGGCTGCGCGAGCTGAACGAGGTCGACGCCCTGCTGGTCGCGCTCGACCACGTCGGCTCGACCCCGTCCGTGCAGAAGGTGATGGGGCGGCTCAGCGGTCACGCCTTCTTCCGGCTGATCAGCAACGCCTGGCGGCCGATCTTCGAGCGCATGGTCATCCTCCTGCCCTGCCCGCTGCACGAGCCGGGAAAGGTCGAGGGGCGGCAGGGGCACCCGTACCGGAGCATGGCGATGCCGGCGCGCCTCGATCCCGCGATCCGGGCGCAGGTGCGGGCGCGCTATCTCGGCGAGGACGATGCCGAGGACGGCCGGTTGATCTTCCACAGCGTGCCGCGCTGGAGCTACAGGCTCGCCAAGGCGCTGAAGGCCCCCCTCTACGAGCACCTGAGCGAGATCCTGGCGGAGTACGTCGCCGACGTCGAGGCGCCGGTGACGATCGTGTCGGTCAACGACGGGACGCTCCTGCGCCGCTCACCGAACAAGGCGCTGCGCGTCGTGAACCTGGCCGGCCTGCCCCTGGCGGAGTTCGACGCCCTCATGCTGTCGTCCGACATGGTCCTGACCGAGAACATCGTGTCCCTCACGCTGGCCAAGACGGTCGGGAACGCCCCGGGAGTGGCCTTCGTCAACACCTCGACCCTCAAGGAGATCCTGGCGCGCGAGCCCGAGGGGAGCGAGATCAGGCGTCTCGCCCTGCAGATGGAGCGCACACGCGCCGGCTCGGTCTACCCCCACGTCATGTATCCGATCAAGCAGCAGGACAAGGCCGGCGCCGCCGCCCCGTCCCGCCGCCGCCTGTTCAACGCCGCGGCCCCCTCCCTGCCGATGCCCGAAGAGATGATCCGCGCCGGCAGCCTGCCGTCGAGCCCGTTCATCCGGGCGGAGCTGTACGGCGGGCAGGCGACGCGCGACCTGTTCCGCGGGCTCCTGACCGACCCGGCGCGGATGGCGGCCGTGCGGGCCGAGGACGAGGCGTTCATCGCGCGCCAGAACGCCCTCGAGGACGGGTCGGACGTCCTGAAGCGCCTGCTCAGCGGCCGCACGGTCGGAGACACGGTGATCGCCCATGGATGAGACCACGAAGGCCGCCGCGGCCCCACCGCCCGCCGCCGGCGCCCCCCGCCCCGCCTCGCGCCCGGTGGTGGACCAGATCAACCAGGTCTACGACCAGGTCATGTACGACGACCTGTACCGGGAGTACTGGGGGAACAGCGATTTCGTGAACTTCGGCTGGTGGGAGAAGGGGACGCGCGAGCAGAAGGAGGCCTGCGAGGCGCTGATGGAGAAGCTCCTCGCCTTCATCCCCGAGAAGAAGGGGACGATCCTCGACGCCGCCTGCGGCAAGGGGGCCACGACGAGGCACCTCCTGAAGTACTACCCGCCCGAGGCCGTGACCGGGATCAACATCTCCGAAAAGCAGCTCGAGACCTGCAGGCTCAATGCCCCCGGCTGCCGCTTCATCCTGATGAACGCCGCCGAGCTGCAGTTCGAGGACGCGTCGTTCGACAACATCATCAGCGTCGAGGCCGCCTTCCACTTCGACACGCGCGAGAAATTCCTGCGCGAGGCCTGCCGCGTCCTGAGGCCCGGCGGGACCCTCGTCCTCTCCGACAGCCTGTTCACCCGCTGGTGGGAGCGCATCAAGCCCCCCGGCCGCCTGCTCAATTTCGTCGAGGACCCGGCCGCCTATCGCGCCCTCTGCCAGGCCGCCGGCTTCCAGGACGCCGAGATCATCGACGGCCGCGAGGAGTGCGCCGTCCGCTTCCTGCGCGCCTGCATCCGCTTCCTGCGCGGCCGCTGCCTCGCCGGCGCCATCGACCGCGAGACCCTCACCCGCATGAGCGCCCGCATGTCGCTCTACGTCATGAACATCCGCCACTACCCGCTGGTCGCCGCAAGGAAGGCCTGAACGCCGCTTCCTGAAGGTGGCGAAGACTTGCGGGATACACCAAATTGCCATATATTGGTGTATTCAATGAGGAGGAAATCCGGCCATGGGGCGCACCAACATCGAAATCGATGACGTCCTTGTCGAGAAGGCGAGGCGCCTGACCGGGGCCAGGTCGAAGCGGGAGGCGGTGGATATCGCCCTCCGTCGCCTCGTCCAAAAGGGCAGCCTGTATCGTGCGCTGCGGCGCCTGCGGGGCAGGCTCGCGTGGGAAGGCGACGTCGACACCTTGCGGTCCGCGCGCACGACACGGGGATGATCCTCGTCGACTCGAACACATGGGCAGACTTCTTCAATGGTGCGGCGACTCCTCATGTGGCGCGTCTCGACGAGGCCCTCGAG
>DATNEZ010000490.1:0-15457 GCA_035606645.1 Binatia bacterium | reverse complement strand
GGGGCGACCGTGTGCCTTCCGAGGCGTCCCGCCTGCGGCGCCTGCCCGGTCTCCCGCCGCTGCGCGGCCCGCGCCGCCGGCCGGGAAGAGGAACTCCCGTCCCCGCCGCGCCGACGGCCGCCGGTCGAGGTCCGATCCGCGGTGGCGGTGGTCCTGCGGGGAGGCAGGCTCCTGCTGGTCCGGCGCCGGGACACCTCGCTGATGCAGGGACTCTGGGAGCTCCCCCCTGCGCGGTCCCGCGGCTCCGCCGACGGCCTGAGGCTTCGCCTGGAGAGGCCGGTGGCGACCGTGCGGCACGCCATCACGTACCGGCGGCTGAGGATCGACGTCCACCCGGCCCGCCTGCTCTCGGAGCCCAGGAAGGGCCGCCATCGCTGGGTCACCCGCGGGGACCTGCACCGCCTGCCGACCTCGTCGATCGTGCGCAAGGTCCTGGCCGCCATCCCGGAGCCTCCCGTTTGACCGGTCTTCCGGGACTGTGTTAGCGTTTCAACTTCCATGTACCGGGTCTCCGAAAGCATCGAGTTCTGCTACGGACATCGCCTGCTCCGCTACAAGGGCAAGTGCGCCCACCTGCACGGCCACAACGGCCGCGTCGATATCGAGTTGTCGGCTCCGGGGCTCAACGAGCAGTCGATGGTGGCCGATTTCTCCGACATCGGCCGCATCGTCAAGGAATGGATCGATCAGAACCTCGATCACCGCATGCTGCTGCACAAGGACGATCCGCTCGTGCCGCTGCTCCGGAAGCACGACGAGCCGGTCTTCGTGATGGACATCGATCCCACGGCCGAGGCGATCGCCCGGGTGATCTGCGACTATGCCCTGTCCCGGGGCCTCCCCGTGTCGACCGTCCGCCTTTGGGAAACGCCGAGCTCCGTCGCCTCGTATTCCCCCTCGCCGTCCCGGTGACGTTGCGCGAGAGCTTCGCAGGCATCAACGCCCGCTTTCACCTGGTCGGCTGCTACACCCTCCTGGAGCTCCTCCTGCGGTTCGTGGTGCACTGGACCATGGCCGATCCCGATGGGCCGCCGATCGTCCTGGCCGCCTATCCGATCTTCTTCACGGCCGTCTGCGGGATCCTCGGGCTGGTCTACGAGGCGGCCGCGGGACGGCCGGGGAGCCACAGCGCCGTGGGCTGGGCGCTCGGCCTGTTCCTGCCCATGGCGTGGCTGTGGTTCAAGATCTGTCTTGTGCTCTCCGGAGTCATGGCGCTTTCGGCGGCGGGTTTCCAGCTCGCCGGCGGGGGGGGCGTTCCTTTCGAGAAGGCGTTCGAGCAAGTCATCTACTGGGCGGCCCCCTTCCTGGGCTTCGGAGTCCAGGTCCTGGCGCTCTATGCCGCGCCGTTGTGCGTCCTGTCACGCACCCGGGGGGAATGGCGCCCGAACATCCGCGACGGTCTTCGGATCCTCCGGGCCTGCCCCGGGGAGTCGCGGCGGCTCATGCTGGTCCTGCTGATGATGCTGGTCCTGACGGCGGGGCTGTATTATCTCCAGGGGCCCGACGGGAGCAAGGCTCCTCCCGGCGTCCCCGAGGCCCTGGTGCTCTTCGCCAATTCCTACCTGGCCCTGGTCGTCTTCTTCGGGGCGACGCGGGTCGTCCTGTCCCGCCAGGCCACCGGCCGGAGCGAGGTCCCGCTCGACGCCGGCACGGCCGCCCCGGGACCTCCCGCGTAATCGGTCCGATCGGGCACCCCGGCACGCTGGAATGCCCACGCCCTCTCCGCGCACTTGCAGCAGCGGCCGCAGTGCCTTCCGCGCCGCGGGTTGGCGCACGACACGGTGATCTCGAGAGGCAGGCCCCTGCCGCGCCGGATCACGTCGTGCTTCGCGAGCCCCCGAAAAGGGGTCAGGATGCGGATGGGCACGCCCAGGCCGCGGCGCAGCGCCTCCTGCATGGCGCGGAAGAACCCCGGTGTGCCGTCGGGGAACGGATTCAGGTTCAGGATGCCCGAGCCCAGGACCGGGATGCGGCGCAGGGCGCAGAAGGTGCCGGCCTTCGACAGGAGCGCGAGGTTGCGCCCCGGCAGGTAGATCGACGCGTCGCCGGCGTGAAACCCGGGGGTGCGGCGGCCGGTGGTGCTCCAGTGCCCCGCGTACAGGTCGGCCATCGGCACGTCGATGAAGGCCAGGGGCAGGATACGGGGGGAGCGCACGGCGCGGAGGAAGGCCCGGAGGCTCCCGATCTCCGCCTTCTCCCACAGGAGGCCGCCGCGGACGTAGAGCGGCTGCACCCTGCGGTACCGCCGGGCGAAATGCCTCAGGAGCACGGCGGAATCGAGTCCGCCGCTGACGAGGACGCAGGCGGTCCCGGCGCGCGGGCGCGGCGAGAAACGGCGCGGGCGGCGGCGCGGAAGGGTCACGGTGCCTTCCCTTCTAAAGGATCAGCCGCGCAGCTTGTTCTCGGGTCTCCGGGGAGGATCGTTCGCCGCCCGGGGAGTGACGGCGGGATTGGCCTTGAATGCGGGCGTGAGGTCCTTGTTGATGACGGCCCAGTCGGGAGATTCCTCTTCCGTCTCGACGATCGCTTCGATGGGACATTCCGGCAGGCAGGCCCCGCAATCGATGCATTCCTCGGGGTTGATGATCATGAACTCCTGGCCCTGGTAATCCCCCGGATGGATGCAATCAACGGGACAGACGGCGACGCACGTCGCGTAGCGCTCGCCCAGGCATTTTCCCGTGATGACGTAGGACACGGTGACGACCTCCTCTATGGTGTTGAGACCACGGATCCGAGGCGGAATCGTATCACACAGAATCCCGCCGTTGTAAAGACCGATCCGGATGGCCCCCCGGGCACCGGCTGCCTATATTGGCTGCCGTGAGCCGGCTTCGCTGATTTCAGGATCGTAACGGGAGGGATCTCCGTGCCCACGGCACGCGCGCGTCGCACCATCGTCGTCTTCCTGATCATCCTCACCATCATCGTGGTCGCGCGCGTCGCGTCCTCCGCAGAGGGTTCAAGCCTTCCCTCCGCCCCGGCGGCGTCCGCCGCTCCGGACGCGCCCCGCCCCCAGGACCGGTCCGGCCTCTTCAGCCGGGCCCGGGTGGCCCTGTTCGATCCCGAGGGGAAGGCGGCCCCGGCGCTCGGCGCCCTGGGAATCCAGAGCGAGATCTTCAGCACGTTCGAGGGGCTCGCGCTGTACCGCGGGGACCTCATCGTCATAGGACCCGGCGGCTTCACGCGAGGGCGCGAGGCCCTGGGGCCAATCCTCGCGGCGCGCGCCCGCTCCGGGATGCGGCTCCTGCTGCTCGAGCAGCCGTCCCTGCCCGGCACGCTCAGCGAAGACCTGAGGCTGTGGCCGTCGTTCGCCCGCTCCGCCGACAGCACGGCGCTGTTCGCGGCGCACCACCCGGTCCTGCGCGGCGTCGCGACCGGCCATCCCCCCGCGGTACTGGCCGGCACACCGCGTGTCCGGCCTCTCCTGCCGCCGGCCCACGGAAATTTCCGCGTCATCGCCGGGATTCGCACCCGCAGCGGGACGTCCTGGCAGGAGGGGGTCACCCTCCTCGAGGTCCCGATCGGCCTCGGCGTGGTCCTGGCGGCGCAGGAATCGCTCTGCGCCGACTTCGACACGGACCCCGGCGCGCGCACGGTCCTCGCCAACGCCGTAGCCTATCTTCTGGGAGAGCGGCCGGAATTGAAGAAGTCCTACATGTACGGCGGGTCCCCCGAGGACCTTCCGGCCTGCCTTGCCCCGCTCTCGCCGCCCGCCGCCATCGCCCCGCGCGACCTCGAGGGGGTGGAGGCGCTCCTGGTGCCCGGCGACTGGCGCGCGCCGCGCCTGTCCGGGACGCCCGGCCTGCCGCCTCTCGCTGCGGTGGCGCGCTTCCTGCGCGACGGAGGGACCGTCGTGCTCCTCAACCCCCAGCCGATGGCTGCGGACTACCTGAGGGCCGTCACCGGGTTCCCTGTCTATTTCGAGTCGGCCTCCCCGTTCCGCCCGCACCTGGACGAGGACGCCTCGCTGTTCGAGGGGATCAGCTTCGACGACCTCGACCCCCTGTGGCGCGAGGGACGCCCGGAGTTCCGGCTGCGCGGCGCCGGGACGGGCGGGGCGGTGATACCGGTCGTCATCGCTCCCGGCATCTCGCAGTACCGTATCGGGGCCGGCACGCTCGTGGCGCTGAGCCTGCCCGACGCATCCGACTGCGCCGCGCCGCGCACCTCGAGCCTGCTGGCGCGCCTTCTCACCAACCTCGGAATCCCGCTCGACCATCGCCCCGGCATCGATCCGGAGGCGGTCTCCCGTCTCGACGAGTAGGGAGTCTCCCGGAATCCCGTATAATCCGCGACTCGGCCGGAGACCGGCCTGGGGAGAGTCGCCCATGGGATGCACCGGAAAGGCCTGCGGATGGCTCGCCGCGGCGATCGCGGCCCTCTGGATCGGGGCGCCGGTCCTCGCCAGGCAGCGCTCGGAAGTCCGCGAGATCGTCCTGAAGCAGATCCAGATCCCGCACCACTACTACTACCGCGAGATGTACCTGCCCCAGGCGACGACCGGACCCGGCTCGGCCGCCTGGTCTCCCGACGGCGCCGAGCTGGTGTACTCGATGCAGGGATCGCTCTGGCGGCAGCGGCCCGGGACGAAGGAGGCCCGGCAGATCACCGCCGGCCCGGGCTACGACTACCAGCCCGACTGGTCTCCCGACGGGCGGTTCATCGCCTATGCCTCGTATCGGGACGACGCGGTGGAGATCCGGCTGCTCGATGCCGGAAGCGGCGAGACGCGCGCGATCACCGCGAACGGGGCGGTCAACGTGGAGCCGCGCTTTTCTCCCGACGGCCGTCGCATCGCCTTCGTCTCGACGGTCTTCAGCAAAAGGTTTCATGTGCACGTCGTTTCCCTCGACGACCGGGGAGCGCCGGGCGCCATCGAGCGGCTGACGGAGGACCACGAGAGCGGCCTGCCGCGCTACTACTACCACGCGTTCGACCACTTCATCTCCCCGTCCTGGTCGCCGGACGGCAAAGAGATTGTCCTGGTGTCCAATCGGGGCCACATCTGGGGGACGGGAGGGTTCTTCAGGATGAAGGCTGCCCCCGGATCGGAGATGCGCGAGATCCGCTACGAGGAGACCACCTGGAAGGCCCGGCCCGACTGGTCGCCGGACGGCCGGCGCATCGTGTACAGCTCGTACCTGGGCGGCCAGTGGAACCAGCTCTGGCTGATGACCGACGAGGGCGGGGACGTGCTGCCCCTCACCTATGGCGATTTCGACGCCACCTCGCCCCGCTGGTCGCGCGACGGGCGGCGCATCGCGTTCATCTCGAACCAGGACGGCAACACCTCGCTGTGGACCATCGAGGTCCCCGGCGGGCGGCGCGAGCGGGTCGAGCCGCGCGAGAGACGCTACCTGGGCCAGGTGGGCCGCCTGCAGATCGCTGTCCTCGACACCGGGACCGGCCGGCCGGTTCCGGCGCGCGTGTCCGTGACCGGCCCGGACGGCCGGGCTTTCGCCCCGGACGACGCATGGCGGCACGCCGACGAGGCGTTCGACCGTTCGCGGAGCCGGTTCGAGTACAGCTACTTCCACACCTCCGGAAGCTCCGAGCTGACGGCTCCGGCCGGCCCGGTGACCGTCGAGGTCATCAAGGGGCTCGAGCGCCGGCCGTTCGTGAAGGAGGTCACCGTCCCCGCGGGGGGCGTCGTGCCGGTGCGCGCCACCCTCCAGCGGATCGCCGACATGCCGGCCCGGGGCTACTACAGCGGCGACCTGCACGTCCACATGAACTACGGGGGCGCCTACAGGAACACGCCCGCGAGGCTCGCGTTCCAGGGGAGGGCCGAGGACCTTGCGGTGATCGAGAACCTCGTGGTCAACAAGGAGCAGCGCGTTCCGGACATCGCCTACTTCAACGGCGGTCCGGCCCCTTCCTTGAACGAGGGGACGCTGGTGGTGCACGGGCAGGAGTACCACACGAGCTTCTGGGGGCACACGGCGATCCTCGGGCCGCGCGAGTATTTCCTGGTGCCGGCGTACGCCGCCTACGTGAACACCCCCGCCGCGAGCCCCTACCCGAACAACCCGGCCGTGTTCGACCTGGCGCACGCGCAGGGGGCCGTGACCGGCTATGTCCACCCGTTCGACGTCGCTCCCGACCCCTCGAAGATGGAAGAGCCCTTGACCCACGACCTGCCGATCGCGGCGGCGCTCGGCAAGGTCGACTACTTCGAGGTCGTCGGTTTCAGCGACCACCTCGCCACGTCGGCGGTGTGGTACCGCCTGCTCAACTGCGGCCTGCGGCTCCCGGCCGGCGCCGGGACCGATGCGATGGCCAACTATGCCTCGCTGCGCGGTCCGGTCGGCGTGGACCGCGTCTACGTGAAGACCGGCCAACGGCCCGATCACGCCGCCTGGCTCCGCGGCCTCAAGAGCGGCAGGACCTTCGCGACCAACGGGCCGCTCCTGGAGTTCTCCCTCGACGGCAAGGGGCCCGGGGACGAGCTGCGCCTGGCGGCGGGGTCTCACACTCTTCAGGCGCGCGTCTCGCTCCGGTCGATCGTCCCGATCGACAAGCTGGAGATCGTCGGCAACGGGCGGGTGGTGGCCGACCTGCCGCTCGCCGGCGATCGCACGTCCGCCAGCGCGACCCAGGCGGTGCCGGTCACCGCAAGCGGCTGGTACGTCCTGCGCGCCTATGCCGCCCACCCCGAGCACCCGGTCCTGGACATCTATCCGTTCGGGACCACCAGCCCGATCTACGTGACGGTGGGGGACGGCAAGGTCCGGTCGGCCGACGACGCGGCCTATTTCCTCGCCTGGATCGATCGGCTCGAGAAGGCGGCCCGCGAGCACCGCGGCTGGAACACCGAGGCCGAGAAGGCGGCCGTCCTCGGCGACTTCAACAGGGCCCGCGAGTTCTTCCTGGCCCAGGTCACTCCGTGATCGCCGCCCCGGCGGGCGCGGACCTCAGGAGCCTCTCGATAAACCCCGCGCAGGCATCGCCGACCTTGCGATAGTCGCCGCCGAAATGGTGCGCCCCCGGAAGGGTGGCCAGCTCGACCCCGGCCCCCCCGCCCAGGGCCGGGCAGATCGACTCGTCCTCCTTCTCCCCCGAGACGCAGAGCAGAGGCAAAGGACCGAGCGCGCGGGCGTGATCGACTACCTTGTTCGGCGTCGGTTTCTCCTTCGTGCGCAGCCAGTCGAGAACGCTCATCTCGAACGAGGCGTTCGGCCCGGGACCGATCAGGATCAGTCCCGCGAAGCGCCCGGCGAACTCGCTGCGATGGAGGACGACCGGCATCACCTCGGCCCCGAACGAGTAGCCGCCGGCGAAGAGCGGCAACCCTCCGGGATGGCAGGCCTTGACGAGCCGCTCCAGGTCGGCGGCCACGCGCTCGGGCGGCTTCTCGTTCCAGAAATACTTCAGCGTGTTCAGCGCGACGGTGGAAATCCCCTTCTCCGCGAGCCCGTCGACCACGGCGCGGTCGAGGTTGGACCACCCGCCGTCTCCCGAGATGAAAAAGAAGAACCCGCGCGGCGCTTCGACCAGCCGCAGCTCGAGGGGAAGGTCCAGCGCCTCGAGCTCCTTCTCGAGGTCCGGGTTTCCCGCCGCATGTTTCGGACCGGGCGCCCCGGCGGCCCCCCCGGACGGGTGCAGGATCTCTCCGAGCCCGCGATCGAACGCCTCGCCCCACTTGAGCGGATTGCCGTAGCCGTGCCCCACGCCCGGCAGGAGCGACAGCCGCGCCCCGGCCACGCCGTTGGTGAAGGACGCTGTCGTCGAGGCCCCGCAGACCTTGTCCTGGGCTCCCTGCAGCACCTCCCACGGGGCCCCGATCTCACCCACCGGCTCCCATGAGGCCTTGCGCGCCGCATGGTCGTACTCCGGCTGGAAGCGATCGTGCGTGCAGAGGGGGGGCACGTCCTCCAGGTCGGGGCAGAACCCGAGGCTCATGCCTCCCGAGAAGCTGTCCGGGGCGGCCGCCAGGGCGGCGTAGACCAGGGTGGCACCGCTCGAGTAACCGATCAGCGCCGGAGGGGTGTACGCGCCGAACTTCTCCCGCTTCTCCAGCGCCTGGCCGATGATCTCCAGATCCCCCGCCGGATACCAGCAGGAGGACGAGGCAGCGGCCGCGGCGCGGCGCAGGCGCGGGTACGACAGCCCCGCGACGAGCGCCTCCCCGCCCGCGGCCGCGCGGCGCGCCATGTCGACGACTCCACGGTTCCAGCCGCCGTCGCCGCTGAGGAACAGGATCACCCGATCGGGCCTGCCGGCCGGCACGTAGACCTTCGATTCGCCGACCAGGGGCAGGAGGACCTTGATCTCGCGGACGCGCGCGGCCTCCGGCGATCGGGCGGCGAGAAGAGCGGCGAGCACTGAGGCGATCATGCGGTTCTCCTTCGACGGGGCAGCACCGACCGCCAGCCGCCGGCGATCAGGACCGAGACCTGCGCCACGGCGAGCGGCCACTCCCAGACCCCGGGATACGCCATGTAGCGCGGAACCCAGGTCGGGTGGAACTTGGCCTTGTAGGCCCTGAGCCCCTGGAAATTGTAGAGCCCTTCGCCGTGGCGGAACAGGAGATGGGCCAGCCGCTCCCCCAGTCGCGCGTCGCTCGACTCCCCGACCGACGAGAGCGGGGCCATCCCCAGGTTGAACGTCCCGTACCCTTCCCCCTCGCCCCACAGCAGGAGCCGGGCGAACAGGTAATCCATCACCCCTTCGGGAGCCTGGCGCGAGTGGCGCATCAGGTCGATCGACAGCTCCTGCTTTCCGGGCCCCGCCAGGAGGTTGGCGAAGGCCACCGTCCTTCCATGGGGATCGCACACCAGGGCGCAGGGGAAGCGGGAGATGTAGGCGTCGCTCCAGGCCCCGATCGAGAACTGCTTCTCGCGCACCTCCTTGCTCAGGAGCCAGTCCTCGGAGACCGACCTCAGCTCCTCGATGCGCCGCGCGACCTCGTCGGGCGGCACGACGGTGAAGGAGAAGCCCTCGCGATCCTCGATCCGGTTGATGGCATGCCGGAAGTGCTTCCATCGCGCCCCCTCCAGGCTGAAACCCCGCAGAGGGATGATCGCCTCCTCGCCGAGCTTGAAGAAGGAGAAGCCGTGGTCGTGGAGGTGCGGCAGCCAGGAGGGGCCGACCTGGTAGAAGATCAGGCGCCGGTCCATCTCCTGGGCCCGCGCCATCAGCGCCTCGAGGAAATCACGCTCCTCCCCGCGGGGCACGGTCGGATCGCTGAACACCACCAGGTAGGCCCCGACCGCCCGGTAGGCGCAGAAGGCGCGGTCCTCGAAGAAGAAGAGCGCCTTGTCGCCCGACGCGGCCATCAGGGGCGTGGTCCCCGACCCGCGTTCGCGGTGCACGAGCAGGGCCCGCTCGATCTCCTCGGCCGCGGGCGTCTCGAAACGCGCCGGCACGCGGAGACCCGCGTACAGCAGGACGGCGACGGCCGAGAACCCCAGGACGGCCAGCGAGCGCAGGAAGCGGGCCGCCTGCTCCGCGTGGCCCGCGAAGCCGAAGGTCCACCAGAGCGCGTGTTCGTAGGGAACGGGGACCTGCGAGCCGAAACCGACGACCGCGAAGATCCCGACCGCCAGCGCGGCGATGCCGATCGCCGTCCAGCCCAGCCAGGGGGCACGCCCCTCCCGCTTGAACAGGGCGCCCTGCGACCAGGTGACGCCGCCCAGGGCGAACAGGACGACCGCCTCCTCGTAGTCCAGACCCTTGAGGAGGGCGATCAGGCCCGCGACGAGCAGGACCGCCACGGTGAGCCGCTGCGCCTCGCGGTAGCCGCGCGCCACGCCCCGCGCCAGGAGAAGCAGGGCGAGCCCCGTGACCGCGCCGGCGAGGTGCGACAGCTCGACCACTCCGACCGGCATGAAGCGCTCGAGGATCCGCAGCCGGTGCGCCAGCGCGGGGGACGCCGTGCTGGCCAGCATGATCGCCCCCCCTCCCCCGATGAGGATCGCCAGGATCGACGGGACGGGGCGGAGCCAGCGAGCCCCCGCCCGGGCTCCCCTGCCCAGAAGCGCCAGGCAGGCGAGAAGCCACGGCGCCAGGTAGTACGTCGCGCGGTAGGCGAGGAGGGCGGCCCCGGCCGACGCCGGGGCGACCGGCAGGCGCGCCAGCCAGTAGGCGTCGGCGCTCCCCAGCCCGCCGGGCAGGAGCGAGGCCGCGCCGATCAGCTGCCCCGTGAAGAAGGATCGGATGACGGGCAGAAGAGGGATCGGCTCCCCCGTGGCGCGCACGACCGCGACGAAGACCGCAGCGGCGATGACCCAGTCGAGAAACGCCACGCCAAACAGGACGGCCCAGGTCCGACCGCCGCGCGACAGCCAGCGCGGGGTCCCCGGACGGCGCCCGATGCGCCCGAGCAGGAAGGCCAGAAGCGCGAGGACCACGATGGCCCCGAACGGCGCCGCGACGGGCGGCAGGAGCCAGACGCTCGCCATGCAGGCGAGCAGGGCGGAGGCAAAGGCGGTGATGTTCGCGAGGATGGCGCCGCTGAGGACCCCGGCATCGACGCCGTACGGCCGGTACAGCAGGAAGCGGACGGCGTTCCCGGCGATCGGGCCGAGGGTCAGGAAGTTGCTCCAGGCGAAGGAGAGCGTCCCGAAGCCCCAGCGGGCAGCCCGGGGCACGGCGGTCCCCCGGAGCGTGATCAGGTCGTAGCATCCGAGGAGGACGAAGTTCAGCGCGGTAAGGCCCGCCGCGGCGGCCAGCCACGCGCCCGAGAGGGAACGGATCGACTGGCGGACCTGGGCGAAATCGATGAGGCGCAGCTCCGCCCAGCCGAGGACCAGAACGGCGCCGACCAGCAGGATCGGCCACCAGCGGCCGGCGCTCCCCAGGACGCGCAGCGCGAGGACGCCGGCCCTGCCGCGCCCGTCCCGCTCAGGTGTCCGCTCCTGCATGGGGCGAGAGTATAGAATGTCGAAGGACGATGAGCCTCGCGATCCTCTTACCCTCGTGATCCGACCGATGCTGCGACGGCTGTGGCCGATCGCCGGGTCGTCCCTGCTGCTCGTCCTGCTGGGCGTGTCGCCTTGGGGGCTGTGGGAGAGGGACGAGGGGCGCTACGCCGACGTGGCCAGCGAGATGCTGGCCCGCGGCGACTTCGTGACCCCCCACGTCGACGGCACGATTTTTCTCGACAAGCCCCCCCTGGTCTACTGGGTGACGGCCGGGTCCCTGGCCATCTGGGGACACGGCGAGTTCGGAGCCCGCTTCGGCCAGCTGCTCTTCGCCCTGGGCACGCTTCTGGTCACCTGGCGCACCGGGATGCTCCTTCTGGGCCGGCGGGGCGCCACGCTGGCGGTGATCATCCTGGCCTCGTCGGCCCTCTTCTTCGCCGCCAGCCACATCCTCACGCTCGACCTGGCTCTGTCGTTCTTCGTCGCCCTGACTCTTTTTCTCTTTCTCAAGGGGCATCGGGCCGGCAAGGCCGGGACCACCGCGTATGCGGGGATGTTCGCCGCCGCCGCGGGGGGCGTTCTCACGAAGGGTCTTCTGGGCGCCGCCCTGCCGGCCCTGACCATCGTCTGCTTCCTGTCGGTGCGGAAGGAGTGGGGCGTCGCGCGGGACATCCCCTGGGTGCGCGGGAGCCTCCTCTTCCTGCTGCTGGCCGCCCCCTGGTACGTCGCCGTGTCGATCGCCAATCCGGAATTCCCGGTCTACTTTTTCCTTCACGAGCACCTGGCACGATTCACGACCGCGGTGCATCGCCACCAGGGTGGCTGGTGGTACTACCTGACGGTCCTGGCGGCCGGCCTGATGCCATGGAGCCTGATGCTGCCGGCCTGTCTGCGCCGCAGGAGGACGGACGACGGGGCGGCCGCCCCGGCCTGCGGCACGGAGGCGACGGCGTTCCTGTGGTCCTGGATCATTCCGGGGTTGCTCCTCTTCACCGTGGCACAGTCCAAGCTGCCGCTCTACGTGCTGCCGCTCCTTCCTCCCATGGCGCTCCTGATCGCCTCGGCCCTCGAGAGCCGCCTGGAGAAGGAACGGCCATTGATATTGTTCCTCTGGCCCACGATCCTGCTGATCGTGCTTGCGGCGGTCGCGGCCGTGATCGACCGTCCGCGCAAAGGGTGGGTGTTCCTCGATGAGGCCTGGACCGGGGCGGTGGTGGGACTCGCGGCGGCCTGCCTCGCTTTGGGGGCGCTCCTTGTGGGCCACCGCCTGGCACGGCGCGGCCGGCATCTGACGGGCCTGACCGCCGCGGCCTTGATGTGGATGGCTGCGTGCTATGCCCTCTTCGTGGGGATCGGCCGGGTGAACTTTCTCAACGAGACGCGGAACTTCGCCTCGATCCTGCGGCAGGAGCGGCGTGGGAACGAGCCGGTCTATGCGTATCAGTGCTATCTGCGGGGGCTGCCGTTCTACCTCCGCCAGACCGTCGGGCTGGTCTTGCCGCTCAGCGACGACATCCGGCTTGGAATGGAATCGGGACGCTCCCCCGGGACCTTCCCCGGGGAGAAAGCGTTTCTATCGTCGCTCCGCGGCGACACGCGAATGTTCGTGGTGGTCCGGGAGGAGGATCTCCAGGCGCTGCAGGCCATCGCCGGACGTCCTCTCTATATTCTCGCGCGCTCCGATCAGCATGACCTGGTCAGCAACCGGCTGGGGGACGAACGCCGGCGGGAGCTTCAGGCGCTCCTCGGACCGGCCGGCGTCGATCTGAACGCCGCGATCCACCGCGCGGCGGAGATGCTTCCCGGTTCCCGCGTGGCGGTGATCGAAATCGAGCGGCTCGACGGGGAGCCGACCTGCACGCTCGTGGTGCGGCGAGGCGAGGAAAGCGCGGAGATCAGCTTCCCGATCGCCCACCCCGCCAGGGTAACCGTGTCGAAGAGTGAGCCGGCCAGCGAGGAGACCGGCGTCGAGGACCACCTCCTGAGGGTGGCGCCGCCCGCCGGTTCGCCCTCCGAGATCTCCGGGTTCCTGCGCGCCGCCGCAAGTCTATGAAAACCTGCGAGCGCGCGACCCTCGCTCAGTAGGTCAGGAAGGCCCCGAACAGGACTTCGTAGTCGGGGGCGCCGTCGCTGAGCGGAATGGCGACGCCGCCGCGCAATCCCGCGTGACCCTGCCCGCGGCGCGACTGAAGGCCGAGGGTGAGGCGGGCGTCGTACGAGGCCCCTTCGAAGCGCTCGGTCTCGTATGTCGCTTCGATGACCAGGGTCAGGGCCTGCGAGGCCGGCAGGAGCAGCGCTCCGCCGAGGAAGAACGAATTGTCAGCCGGCGGGACCGGCGGATCGGGATCGCCGTTGAACCGCGCCCCGGCATTGGCCACGATCGACACCGCCTCCAGGTCGGCACGCCACGCGGTGAAGATCTCCAGGTCCGTCTTGCCGGTTCCCAGTCCCTTCTTCTCGTCGGCGGTCGGCACCTTGGCCAGGACGCCGAGCGCCGCCCGCCCCCGTCCGCCACCCGGAAAGCGGTACTTCGCGAACAGGTCGATGTCGGAGAGGCCGGACTCTCCCGATCCCGGGTCCGGGTTGACGTCGCGGAAGCCGAAGCGCAGTCCGCCCTCGATGTTGTTGACGATCTTGAACGCGACGAGCGGACCCAGGAAATGCTCGCTGCCGTTCGAGAAGTTGGTGTAGCGGTACTGCAGCTCGGCCCAGCCGCCCGTCGAGACGGCGGCGTCTTCCACGAATCGCTGGAACAGCCTCCGGTCGTTGCGATCGGCGAGGCTTTTCCTGGCGCTCCCGGCGCCCGGAGCATCGGAGGAGGTCTGGGCCCCGCCCTGCCGGATCCCGACCGACGGCAGCGCCACCAGCATGGCGATGACGAAAACGTGACGGCGCATCGATTTTCCCCCTGCCGCTTCTACCTCAGCTGAAGTCGTTTGACAAGTGCCGCCGGACCGACGCCGTGTCACGATACCGCCAGTTGCGCGCCCTCCCGTTGTGGCGTACCTGATGATCACCTATGAATCCGACGACTCCGGCGCAGTGCGGTAGGCCCAAGATATGGGCCGTGGGCGGCGGCAAGGGGGGCACCGGCAAGTCCCTCGTCGCGGCGAGCCTCGGCATCCATCTGGCCCAGACGGGACGCCGCGTGATCCTGGTCGACGGCGATCTCGGCGCCCCCAACCTGCATACCGTCCTCGGCATGGCCCCGCCCGCCCTGGCGCTGAGCGATTTCGTCAAGCGGCGCTTCGAGTCGATCGAGACGGTGGTCCTCGAGACCGGCGTCCCCCGCCTGTCCCTGATCAGCGGGGCACGCAACAGCCTGGACATCGAGAGCCTGAAGCATTTCCAGAAGACTCGCCTCCTGCGGGTCCTCCTCGGGCTGCCGGCCGACGTGGTGCTGCTCGACCTCGGGGCCGGAACGTCTCTGAACGTCCTCGATCTGTTCTCCCTCGCCGATCGGGGACTCATGGTGATCCTGCCCGAGCCGACGTCCATCGAGAACTGCTACCGGTTCCTGAAGGCCGCGTTTCTCAGGCGGCTGTATCACCTCGGCCGCACCCTCGGCTACCAGTCGATCGTCGACCTCGTGATGGAGCACCGCGACCAGTCGGACCAAGGGCGCCCCTTCGAGGTCCTGGAGGAGATCGCGCGCATCGACTCGTGTGCCGCGGCGGCCATCGCCAGCCAGGTGGAGAGCTTCCTCCCTCACCTGGTGATCAATCAGGTCCGTTCGCACGAGGACGTGCGACTGGGGGAATCGATGGAATGGATCTCCGAGCGCTTCGTCCGCATCCCGCTGCGCTACGCCGGGGCCATCCCCTACGACCCGGCTTTGGTGCAGTGCCTCAAGTCGCGCCGTGCGTATCTGTCGGAGTACCCCCGGTCGCGCACCGCCGAGATGCTGCGGGCCGTAGCCGAGTCCTTCTCGGCGCCCCGGCCGGCGGCCCGCCCCCGCCCCGTTCCATGCGGCACGGCTCTGGGTCCGGCCGAATGGGCCGGGACGGGATGGAACGCCCCGGTCGCCGATCCGTACCGCGCCCTCGACTTGAATCCCGGGGCCATGCACGACGAGGTCCTGAACGCGTACATGCGGCTGCGCCGCACCCTGCGCTCCGATTCGCCGGCGCTCGCCTCGCTCGACTGCGAAGCGGAGCGCCGCGCCACCGTGATTGAAGTCGAGGCGGCCTACCGCTCCCTGTCGCGCAATATCGCGGCGCGGCCGGCCCGGTCCTCCTCCCCGCAGATGTAGACCTTCGTCCGGCCGCCATTCTTTTTTTCCGGAATGACGCGAAGGTTCCTGCCCTCGAGCCCCCTCACCACAGGTGATGAAGGTGCTCGCTGGGCCTCGTGGACGAATTCCTGCGCGGCCTGACGTTGAGCTCGGCGGACGGGGCGCCAGCGCCCGGCGTTCGCTGCCGGATCGCCGGGTGACGCCGGCCCGGAGATTTCTCGTCCCGGCGGCGGTTATCTGCCTCCTCCTGTCGTCGGCGCCCGTGGCGGCACAGGCGTCCGACCCCTCTGTCGCAGATGCCGGATCCACCGATCGACCCTACTGGAGAACAAACCTGTTCGGGCGGTTCTTCCAG
>DATNEZ010000479.1:0-4206 GCA_035606645.1 Binatia bacterium | reverse complement strand
GGCTCCTCCTTCATGGCCCGGGCGATCGCCTCCTTGGTGGCCTTGAGGTTGTAGTCGTAGATCTTCTTCTTGTCCGAGGCCTCCCAGTGGATGAAGACCCCGACGATGACCACGAGGTTCTCGGCCTCCGCCTGCGGGATGATGTTGTCGGCCACCGAGTCGGCGACCGCCTTGGCCACCGCCGCCTGGGCCGGCCCGAACATGAGGACCGCCTGGTCCGCCCCCTTGATCGTCACCTTGTTCATCATCATGGTGGCCGGCTTCGGGATCAGGTTCGGCTCGAGCACCGCGAGGAGGGCCGTGTGCCCCTGGTTCTGGTTCACCAGGCCGTTGGCGAAGGCGACGCCGACCGGACCGTTCTTCGGTCCGATCAGGAGATCGATGTGGGCGATCTCGTTGCCGTCCCCTACGAGCGATTCACCGATCAGGATGTCTTTCATGCGGCTTCCTCCTTACAATGAGCGACGCTGGCGGCCCGCCGTGTGGCGTGGAGCCGGGGCGTCGGGTCGTTGCCGTGTGTTTCACCTTGTAAGCCGGACCGTGGATCGTTCGGTAGCATACCGCAAAACGGGGGTGAACCTTGCCGGGGAAACAGTCCGCCCCGATCCTGCTCGCCAGCGTCGGCGGACCGGACGAGGCCGAGGTCGCGCTGCAGGCCGGGGCCGGCATCCTCGACGCGAAGGACCCGCGCGCCGGCTCGCTCGGCGCATGCGCCCCGACCGTCCTGCGCGCCATCGTCGCGCGCCGCGGGCGCTCCGGCGTGCCGGTCAGCGCCGCGCTCGGGGACGCGGCCGATCACCCGGGCACCTTCGCCCTGGCCGCCGCCGGCGCCGCGGCCTGCGGCGCCGATTATCTGAAGATCGGCCTGAGCTTCGCGGCCGATGACGACCGGGCCGTCGCGTTCCTGAGCGCCGTCGTCCAGGCGGCGCGGGCGGTCGCGCCCGCGATCCGCGTGGTCGCCGCGGCGTACGCCGAGGCGGCCTCCATCGGGACGGTGCCGCCGGACCGCCTGCCCGCGATCGCCGCGCGCAGCTCCGCCTCCGGGTGCCTCATCGACACGGCGCTCAAGGATGGGAGGAGCCTGTTCGATCACCTGGGGGCCGGTGATCTGGCGCGGTTCGTGGCGCAGTGCCGGGAGCGGGGACTCCAGTGCGGCCTCGCCGGATCCCTGTCCCTCGCTCATCTCTCCCGGATCCACGAGATCGGTCCCGACGTCGTCGGCGTGCGCGGGGCGATCTGCGCGGGCGGCCGGAACGGGATTCTGGATCCGATCAGGCTTCGGGAGTTCGCGGACGCGCTGAATCGCCGCGCCGCGGACGCGCCCCGGCCGGCATGAACCGGTCGAGCTGCGACGGCTCGCGTCCGCAGAGAATCCACACGGCGCTCGCCGCGGGGAGCAGGCCGGGGAACAGGGGATCGACCAGCCCGCGCCGGACCAGGACTTCCGCCTCGGCGCGGTCCCGCACGCGACCCGACGGCCGGCGAAAGCTCTTCAGAAGGACCAGGTTCGTCGCCCTCAACCGGCCGGCCAGGTGGGCCGCGATCGAATCGGAGGTCAGGCGGAAGGAGCGCTCCAGGCCCGCCTGGCCGCGCACGAGCGAGGACGGCAGGAGGACCGGGATGCGTCCCGCCTCCGCGACCAGCTCGGCCGCATGCAGGGTGTCGACGACCGTGGCGCGGCGGGTCTGCGACGACAGCAGAAGCCCGTATTGATCCATGGCGAACAGCGCCATGCAGTGGGCGGTCGCTTCGTCCACGCTCTTCCGGGTCATCTGGCGGCGCACGAGATCGGCGAACACCCCGCCGCCCGGCACGACCAGCACGCGCCTGCGGACCGACAGGAGGCCGATCCGCTGCAAAAGCGGCGGGAGCGCGTCGCCGCGCCCGAGACTCCCTCCGATCTTGATCAGAACGTCCCAGCGAAAGGTCGAGGTTTTGCGCATGGCCTTGGCGCCCCCCTCAGGCCTTGGGTACGTCGCACTGCGGTCGCTGTCAACTGCGCGCGCGCCTTCGACAGGACCGGGCTTCAGGTCGTGAAACGAAGCGCTCCGTTGTCGCTCGCCATGAGCACCGCGAGCGCCGCGGCGGGGGCCGACCGGTCCCAGCCCTCTCCCTGCACGGACGGGACGAGCGAGGCGAGGCGCGAGACCGCGAGGCCGGCGCGCCGCGCCGCTTCGTCCGCCAGGAACGCGCCGGCGCCGGCCGGGACGGCCGTGGTGATCCCCGCGCGCTCCGCTCGAGACAGGACCTGGACGATCGCCCGGGCCAGCCTGTCGACCTGGCGGTCCTTCAGGAAGCCGGCCATGGCTTCGACCGCCGCGGGGCCGATCTCGTCGAGATCGGCGCAGACGAGCCGCGCCAGGCGCGTCATGGCCTCCCTCCGGGTCCGGCCGCGCCCGTCCGCGGTGGGAGTGGTGAACTCCCCGGCCGTGATCGAGCCCAGGATCAGGTAGACGTCCGCCATCGTGGTGAAGTGCTCGGGCGCCACGCGGCACATGCTCCCGCGGAGCGGCACCACGTCGCACAGGCTCGCCGGGGGTGTCCGCAGGACTCCGCTGTACACCAGCTCGCCCGACTGGAGGCGCTCGGTGTCGGAGCGTCCCGCGGGACAGGGCTCGCCGTCGCGCACCGGAATGATGTCGGTCGTGGTGCTCCCCACGTCGACCAGGAGGGCGTTCCGCGCCACGCGACCGACCAGGCGCGCCGTGGCCGCCCAGTTGGCAGCCGCCACGTCGATCGGCCGCTCCATGGCCTCGCCGAGATCGATCAGGGCGCCGCGGCGATCGAGGACGCGCGGCCCGGCCGGGAGCGCCTCGGCGCAGGCGCGCAGGATCGATCGCACCCCTTCGATCCTCGTCGGGAAGACGTCCGACAGCTCGGCGGTCATGGTGACGGCGTGCGCCGCCCCCGGCTCGATCGCGACGTCTCCGAGCAGGGCGCGCAGCCGCGGCGCCAGGCCGGCCGGCTCCCTCCAGATCTCGAAGGGCTCGATGCGTGTGGCGATCGAAGCCGTGTCCCCCGCGCACCGGAGACGGGACAGCTTCAGATGGACGCCGCCGATGTCCCAGCCGCAAAAGTCGGCCATGCCTGTTCGTTCTCCGTGGTGCCGAGGATGCGTCCGTCGGGGCGGAAGCGGCAGCGCCCCGAGGCGACAAGCCGCGCGGGGAGGGGGCGCCCCAGAGCGGCGGCAACGATCAGGCCGGCCAGGTTCGCCTCGAACGTGTGGCGCAGCCCGACATAGGACGTCGTGAGTCGCGGATTGATCTCGAGGACCGTCGCGCGGCCGTCCCCGAGGACCAGGTCGACGCCGGCGTAGCCGAGCATTCCCGGGCAGGCGGCGGCGACGGCGACGATCGCCGCGCGGGCGGTCTGAAGCGCCTGCGGCGCGAGACGGTGCGGATACGACGTGTCGCCCCCTTCGTAGGCCGGGAGGCTTCCTGACCGGATCCTCTGGCGATTCACGCCGAGCGTCAGCAGGCCGGCCGACGCGATGACCGACACGCTCACGCTGTCTCCGGCCACGTGATCCTGCACCAGGAAGTCGGCGCGCCGCGTCGCCCGGCGCACGGCGCGGATCGCGCCGGCGATCTCGACGCGCCGGCGCACCAGGACCACGCCACGGCAACCGCATCCGTCGCGCGGCTTGATCACGAACGGCAGGGCGCGGGCGCCCAGTCGCTGCCGTGCCGTCCCGAACCGCACCGCCTCGGTGCGAGGCGTCCTCACACCCGCGGCCTCGAGACAGCGGGCCGCGGCGAGCTTGTCGGCCATCAGGCGCACCGCCTCCGGAGCCGGGCCCAAGAGCAGCCGACCTTCCCGCACGACGCGGCGCGCCAGCCCCTCGAGGATGCCGTCCTCCTCCGGGGCGATCACCAGGGCCGCGTCGGCGCGCCGGAGCGCGCCCGGGAAGTCGCGACGGCGCTCGACCACGTCGACCGACACGCCGGGCAGGCGCCGCAGATCGGTCGCGACCGCGTCGCGCATGGCGGCCCCTTCGGCGCGCGGCCCTGACCCCGCCGCCCCCGGAGCGAGGGACGTGAAGTGCTCGAAGACAACGATCTTCATCGAGGTATCGCTCCCGGCGCGAGCCGCGGATTATATCCGCGCCTCGCCGGCGGCGGATCCGGGCTCCTAGAAGTGTTTTCGAGCATTGTGGCCTAGACCTCTTCGGCCGTGGTGCCGGGGAGGCGCGGGACCACCTGCAGC
>DATNEZ010000451.1:0-5828 GCA_035606645.1 Binatia bacterium | reverse complement strand
CGAGAAGGCCGCACGCCGCCCGAACACCATGTCCTCGAACGACAGGACCGTCAGGGCGGCCCCCACCAGCCGCACGTCGTCGAAAGCGGGATCGGAGATGGAGATCGCGGGGACCCCGACGAGCACGGTGCTCTGGGGGGCCGCCACCAGGCGGGTGAACTCGCCCGTTTGCGCGTGCTCGGTCGCCTGTCCCCGGGCCGGCGCCGCGTCGCCGCCCTTGGGGTTCTTCCAGTCGCCGAACAGGTCCTCGACGGCCTTCCGGGTATCGGCCGCCGTCACGTCCCCCGCGATCGCCAGCACGGCGCCGCGCGGCCCGAGGCGGTGCTTCAGGAACCCCTCCACGTCCGCCAGGGACAGCGCGTCGAGGCCGGTGGTCCTGCCCGCCGACGGGTGCGCGTACGGGTGCCCGGCGTAGACCTTTTCGCGGAACAGCTCCAGGGTCAGGAACGACGGGTCGCTCTCGGCCCGCTCCAGGGACGCGCGGCTGGCCTTGCGCACGGTCGCGAACGAGGCCTCGGTGGGGGCCGCCTGCCGGAGCCACCCTGCGAGTGTCTGCAGGCCGGCCTTCAGGTCGGCGGGGTCGAGGCGGAACCGGATTTCGGTCAGGTCACGCGACACGGCGACGTCCGGCAGCGGTACGGAACGCTCCGGCGCAGCGGGGCTTTCCCCGCGCCGCGGCGAAGGAGGAGGAGCCATCGGAAGGAGATGGGCGGCCACGTGGGCCAGCCCCTCCTTGCCGGCCGGGTCCTGGCCCGATCCGAACGGCAGCTGCAAAGAGACGGCCAGAAGAGCGTGCCGGTGGTCCTCGCGCACCACGACGGCCAGGCCGTTGTCGAGCACCGACCGGACCGTGGGATTCGCCGCGCGCGCGTCGCGTGGATCGCCCCAGGCTTCCGCTCGCGAACGGGACGCCTCTTCGGGCGCGTACAGGGATGCCTGGAACTCCGGGCCGGGGGGATCAGGCGAGGCGCCCCCGAGATCGTCCAGCGCCGCGTGGAAGGCGTCCCGGTCCTCCTGCCTGGCCGGGGCGGCCGCCTTCGGCACGATCACCACGAGGCGGAGGTTCTCCGCGACGAGATACTTCGCCGCCACCCGGTTCACCTCGGCCGCGGTCAGGCGGGCGTACACGTCGGGCAGGTCCCAGTAGTAGCGCACGCCGCCGAACAGGGCCGCCTCTCCCAGGGCCTCGCTCCGATCCGTCAGGCGCTCGGCCTTCAGCCGCTCTTCGAACAGGAGCCTCCGGACCTGGGCCCGGACCTCCTCGTCCTTCATGCCGCGCTTCTTGAAGGCCGCGATCTCCTTGAGCGCCGAGGTCGCCGCCGCAAACGACAGCTCGGGCGTGGCGGGGACCATCCCGACGTAGAGCAGCCCGGCCTCCTCGAGCCGGTAGTAGCTGACGCGCGCGCTCGATCCGGTGCTGTCCCGTACCAGGGCCGCCGAGACAGGGGAGCGTCCGGCGTCGCCCAGGGCCCGCGCCGCGATCTCGAACGCGGCGCGGTCCGGATGCCGGTAGCCGGGACCCACGAAGGTCAGCGCGGTCCACGGCTCGCGCAGGTCGAGCGATTTCTCCTTGTCGTCGTGCCCGGTGAATCCCTGGATCGCCGGAGGCGCTTCGGCCAGGGTGGCGCTCCGCGCCGCCTTGCCGAAGGACTGGTCCGCCAGGGCGAACGCCTTGTCGGGATCCAGGTCCCCGGCGAGGACCAGGGCCATGTTGTTCGGGACGTACAGGTTCTTGTAGAAGGCGGAGAGCGGGTCGTGCTTCAGGGTGCCGATCGTCTTCAGGTTGCCGAGGGGAGGAAAGCGATACGGATGCTTCGGGAAGGCGGCGCGCATCGCCTCCAGGAACGCGACCGTGGACGGATCGTCGTAGTACGAATGGACCTCCTGCGACAGCGTGCCCAGCTCGGAGTCGATCTCCTTATTGTCCAGCTTGGCGTTCAAGGCCATGTCCGCGATGGCGGCCACCTGCTCCGCCACCTGGGACGCCACACCGGTCGCGGTGATGTACGTGCGGTCGTAGTTCGCCCGCACCGAGACGGATCCCCCCCAGCGGTAGGCCCGCTTCTGGTATTCGAACGGTCCGCTCGTGGCCGTGCCGCGCTGGATGAGGTGCTCGAGGAAGTGCGCGTAGCCGGCGGAGGTCTCGATCTCGTCCTTGCTTCCCGATCCGATCCAGAGGCTGACGGCGGTCAGGGGGAGGGTGTGATCCTCCAGGACCACGACCTTGAGCCCGTTGTCGAGAGTGCGGCTCAATGGGACGCCCGGCGCGGCGAGAGTGCACGGCATGGCGATGGCCGACAGCACGAGCGCCAGGAAGGCGCCGCCCACCGGGCGGCCGGATTGGATCAGGGTCGATTCCACGAGACCGCGCATTGGGCGGGCGCTCCAAGGAAGCCGGCATTATAGCGGTGGCCTGCCGCCCTTTCAACGAGATCCGCTCGTCACGAATTTGACGTTCGCCTGAAACCCGCCCTGGCTGCGGTGTTGAAGCAGAACTGCGGGCGAAGAATCTGATTGCCCGCCCCGCGCTCTCGCCGTATATGAACGGCACTCAGCGCCGCAGATTTTGAGGCCGGGCTCAATCGGGTTGGGCCCGGACCGCCAGGATGGGGCGATGGATCGCACGACGAATCGCTCCGTCCCGGCGCATCGGGAGGGTTACGATGAAAGTGTCGGTCGTGCTCATGGGCCTCGTGTGGCCCGTTCTCACCTTCGGTCAGCAGCTCTACACGAATGCCGATCTCGCGAAGTTCGATGTGCCCGGCGCGTATTCGAACCAGGACTTGAAGCGACTGCCGCCGTCGCCATCCCCTCGCGGAGTGATCGGCCAGCCGGCGTATACGCCCCCTCCTCGGGAGGACGCCGCGTACCAGCGGGCCTATGACGGGCTGCGCCTGACCCGCGACGCCCTGCAGGCGGAGATCGACTTCGAGAACGGGCGGGTCTCCTTCTCCGAATCGGCCTGGGCCGGAGACACAGGTGTCATCGCCCCGCGCCTGGGATACCGCGCCGCCGTGGCGCCGCTCGTTCTCGAGCTGGAAAAGCGGATTGCGCTTCTCGATCGCCAGATGGACATCGTGCTCGACGCGGCACGCCGCGCCGGGGCGGTGGTGGATCAGAGGTGAGGGCGATGATCATCTGGGGCTAGACGACCTGCTGTACGAAGGCGCCCGCTGTACGGGGCGCTCCCTCCTCCACGGGACAGACGCCACGGGCGGCCGCGACACCGTCCGTGGCGTCGATCGTTTTCAGGCCGGTTTCAGGCGACGCGCTTCTTGGCGATCTTGTCGACCGCTTCGATCAGGGATTCGAGCTGGAAGGGCTTGCTCAGGAAGCCGGCGCCGACCGATCCGAGATGGTCGACGGTGCTCTGGCCGAACAGGATGCCCGAGATGAACAGGATCCGGTCGGACAGGGCGGGATCGATCCGCTTGATCTCCTGCGCCAGGATGAAGCCGTTCATGTCCGGCAGCAGCAGATCCAGGATGATCATCGAGTAGCCGCCCGCGTGGACGCGGGCCAGGGCATCCTGGCTGTTGGTGACCGTGTCGATGGTGTAGCCGCAGCCCTCGAGGGTCTCGCGGACCAGGTCCAGTACGGTGGCATCGTCGTCGACAAGCAGGATTTTCGTGGTCGGGGGCATGGCACTCCACGGCCGCTCGTGGCCGACTGAACCCAATATAGAGAGCCGGATGCGGAACGCAAGGGGGACCGACGCCGTCAAGGCTTTGGCGGGCCGGACGGTATAATCGGCCGAATGGAACGCCGGCTCGGGCCTTATCCTTTTTTGTGGTTCGTACTGGGCGCGGCGGCGCTCCTGCGGTTCATCGACCTCTCCGGCCTCCCCCCCGCCCTCTACCGGGACGTCGCCACCACCGCCACCGACGCGCTCCGGGCCGCCTCCGGGCATCCGTGCCTGCATTACACCTACGACGAGGGGCTCTATTCCAACCTGATGGGACTGGTGTTCCTGGCTTTCGGTCCCTCCGACTGGACGATCCGCGCACCCGGGGCCCTGTTCGGGCTCCTGACCTGCTTCGGGGTGTTTCGCCTCGGGAGAGCGGTCGGCCAGGAGCGGGCCGGTCTCCTGGGGGCGGCACTTCTCGCCGTCTCCTTCTGGCACGTGCTCCTGAGCCGGAGCGGCTTCCGGGCGGTCCTTCTGCCCTGCCTCCTGGTCCATGCGGTCGCGTGTCTGGCGGAGGGGTTGGAAGGGAAGGGGGCCGGGCGCCTGCTCGCGGGCGGAGCGCTCTTCGGATTGGGCATCCACGTCTACCCGGCGTTCCGCTTCGCGCCGTTGATTCTGCCGGCCTGGCTGCTCGTCGAGTGGTCGAGGACCCGCGGGCCGCGCAAGCCGATGCTCCGGAGCCTGCTCCTGTTCGGCGGGGCCGCCGTCGTCGTGGCGGCCCCCATGCTGGTGCACTACGTGCACCATCCCGAGCACTTCAATTTTCCGCACCGCGTCCTGTCGGTGTTCAGCCCGAAGGTTCCCGCGGGCGAAGTCCCCGGCCACCTGGCGGCGAACCTCAAGGCCACGCTCCTGATGTTCCATGTCTCGGGGGACACGAACTGGCGCCACAACCTGAGCGGCGCCCCGATGCTCGATCCGCTCACCGGCGCCCTGTTCCTCGTGGGGCTCGTCGTGGTGTGGAGACGCCCCGCGCCGGTGCCGGCCCTTCTCGTCGGGTGGGTGGGGGCGATGCTCCTGCCGAACCTGCTGTCGGTCGAGGGGGTGCCTCACGGCCTCAGGAGCTGCGGGGTCCTTCCGGCCGTGGCTCTCCTCGCGGGGATCGGGCTCGAGAGCGCCCTGGGCTTCCTGACGCGGCGGCGCACGGGGGAGGGCCCCCTTCTCGCCGCGGGCGTCGCCGTGGTCCTCCTGATCGGAGGCTTCACCGCCTACCGGTACTTCGATGTCTGGGGCGGCAGTCCGGGGATGGCCGAGGCGCACGATGCCGCGTTCAAGGCGGCCGCCCGCGTGCTCCGGGACGCTCCGGACGGCGTCGAACGGTTCCTGGTCGCGAACGGCACCGGGTTCCCGATCCACGGACACCCGGTCGAGACCGAGGCGTACCTGTTCGAGCTGCGCGATCGCCCCCCGGTCCTGATCGGCCCGAAGGACGCCGCGCGCCTGGTCGTTTCGGGACGCCCCGCCCTGGTTGCGCTGATCCAGAGGGACGATCGAATTCTCGCCATCCTGAGGCAGCTGAATCCCCAGGCCTCGATCGTGGAGGTCACCGGCCCGGGGGTGTCCCCCGGGAGCCCCGTCTATCGGTTGAACTAGCGCGCCACGGTGCGCCCCGGTCCGGCGAGCGCGGCCTGCACGAGCACCAGGAGCCGCGCCTCCGCCTCGGCGGCCGAGGCGCACTCGTCGATGTCCAGGACGTTCACCTCGTCCTGGTGCCTGCGCAGGAACGATCCGATCAGCTGCCAGTCGAAGTCGACCCCCATCGCGCGGTCCGGCGGGGTCCCCCCGGAGGTGCCGCCCGACGAGGCGGACGAGCGCGGGTCTCCCAAGAAGAAGGTCCGCTCGAGGATCTCGCGCGACCCGGCGGCACTTCCGAGGCGCGCCATGTAGCGGCCGCCGCGCAGGACGTGCAGGGTGCATCCTCCGCCAGGCGACCCCGGGGGCACGGCGTCGCGCAGGACGATCACCAGGTTCAGCCGGGGGCCGTAAGGGGCGGGGCGCTCGTGGACGTCGAACTGCCGGTTGAGGCGTGGAGAGTGCTCGGCGATCTGGGCGGCCTCGACCAGCGCCGCCTCCATCTCGGAGGCGACCGTGTCGAACGCCAGCGAGTGGATCTGCTCCAGGACCGCCCGCCCCTTCGCCGTGC
>DATNEZ010000444.1:0-8099 GCA_035606645.1 Binatia bacterium | reverse complement strand
GCTGCCGCCCGATCAGGGGACGCCCGGGAACTCGTAGACGTAGTAGGCGTGCCCGATGACGGCGGTCGGACGGGCGTGCAGGAGCCAGTTCTCCGGCCCGTCGCCGTGATGCACGCGCAGCCTGCCGATGGCCCGGGCCAGGATGTGGGCGCTCAGCACGTACGTGCCCGGAGTGGGTCCTCGCTGCAGGTCCTCCACGGTGACCCGGAAGGCGTCGATGCCCAGGTGCTCCGGGCGGATGCTGCCGAAGTATCCGAGCCTCAGGGCCCCCGATGAGGGATGCGCGGCGAGCCACTCCTTGAGCTGGTTCGCGCCCTGCCCCCAGTCGACGTTGCTGTCGTCCAGCCAGAGGTACCCGCAGCGCGTCCCCCCGTCGAGCCCGATGTTCCCCGGCTCCGAAAAGAGGCAGGCCGTCTCGTTGAAGTACGAGAGATGGTCGGGATAGATGGCGGTGCCGGCGAGGACCGTCCAGGCGATCAGCACGAACCCCGCCGCTTTCCGCCAGGCCCCTCCCTCCTTGAGAAGGGACGCCAGGCCGGCCCCGCCGACCAGGTGCAGGAACGGCAGCGCGGGGATCATGTACCGGAAGCCCAGGTTGTCCGAATAGAGCGAGTACGCCGCGAACAGGACGATCGGCGGCAGCAGGAGGAAGGCCCTCTCCATGGCCGGCGCCTCGCCCCGCCGCACGAGCCCCCACGTCCCTATCCCGGCCAGGATGATCGCAGGGAGAGGCTCCTTCAGGAGATAGGCGACCAGGTAGTACGTCAGGAAGCGCGGCTTGAACTGCCCGGCCATGAAGGCCCAGTATCCCGGGTCGTGATCGGCGTTGATCCGCTTGATCCCGTCGATGTAGAGGAACGGGTTGCGCGGGAAGAGGTACAGGGCGTGGACCACCACGGCGGCCACGGCGCACATGGCGAGGAAGGCGTAGAGGCACCAGGCGAGCCTCTGGCCGCCTTCCTCGGAGCCGTACGGATCGACGAGAGTCGACTGGCGCCTGGGCACGGCCGCGGGGATCCAGCGGGTCGCCCAGACGAGGAGCACGAAGGCGACCCCCATCAGGATCACTGCCGAGAACTTCGACGCCAGAAGCAGGCCGAGGGCGAGTCCGCACCACAGGAGCCGCTTCAGGCTGCGATGATTGAGGTAGTACCACAAGGCGAAGAAGAACAGGACGGCGAAGAGCGCCATGCCCGAATCGGTGGCGACCAGGGGGGCGTGCGCCACGATGGTCGGATCGAAGACGAAGAGCAGGAGGGCGCCGGCGGCCGCCGCACCCCCCAGCATGCGCTTCCCCCAGGCCACGATCAGTCCCGCCAGGACGAGGGCGAGCAGGACGAAGGGCGCGCGCGACCACGACAGGACGCGCTGCTCGCCATTGTCGACGAGCACCTGGTTGCCGAGCTGCCACTGGAAGAACGGATCGGTGGTCTGGTCGACCTCCGACCAGTTCTCCGGCGAGACCGGGAACTTCGCCCCCATCGCGAGGAGCGGCAGCGCCCCGATCTCCTTGAGGAGCGGCGGGTGCTGCAGGTTGACCTTGAACTCGCCGGTCTTCAGGTAGGAGAACCCGGCGCCGATGTGCGCCGGCTCGTCGAAGGTCGGCGACTTGGAGAGGCCCTCGCTCAGGACCTGGAGCCCGAAGACCAGGACGAGCCCGCCCAGGACGAGCGGGTGCGAGGACCATCCACCAGGCCGACTCATCCTGGCATCCTAGCATGGAGGGTTTCCGCCGCGGTTGACCGCGCACCGGGCGTGCAGTAGCATCGCGCGCTCCCGGGCCCGCCGCGCGGCGCGCCCGCGCGCACCCATGGCCAGATCGGAACCGATCCGACCCTCGTCAGGAACCGGGACGCCCGGGGCCGACCCCTGGGAGGCGCGCTCCGTCCCGCTCGCCCTCTGCCTGCTCGCGCTTCTTCTCGTCCAGGGGCTCGTCTTCATCGGCGAAGCGTCGCAGACGAGCGACGAGGCGGCGCACCTGGCCGCGGGCTACGCCTACCTGACGAAGGGGGACTTCCGTCTCAACCCCGAGCACCCGCCCCTCATCAAGGAATGGTCGGCCCTGCCGCTCCTGCCGCTCGACCTGGCATTCCCCTCCGGCCCCCTGTGGGAGCAGCGGGAGGAATGGAACATCGGGCGCCTGTTCGTGCACGAGAACAGGCTGCCCAACGACACCATCCTGCTGCTCGGCCGGCTGCCGGTCCTCCTTCTGTCCCTGCTCCTCGGCTGGTGCCTGTTCCTTTGGGGACGGATGCTGTTCGGCGCGCGCGGCGCGCTCCTGGCCCTGGCGCTCTACGTCCTCGATCCGAACGTCGTCGCGCACTCCTCCCTGGTGACCACCGACCTCGGCGTGACCCTCTTCATGTTCCTCGCGGTCTTCGCCCTGTGGTCGTGGACGGAGCGCCCGTCCCCGGCGGGGATCGCCCTGTGCGGAGCGATGATCGGCGGGGCCTTCGCATCGAAATACACGTCCTTCTGGCTGCTGCCGATCCTCGGGGCGCTTCTGTGCGGCCTGATCCTCCTGCGCACCCCCGTCCCTTCGATCCCCTGGAGGAAGGGGCCGGGCGATCCGGGCGCCCCCCTGTCGCGCCGGATGGCCGGTCTCGCCCTGGCCGCCGCGGGCGCCCTCGTGGTGTCGTTCCTGGTCGTCGCGGCTAGCTACGGGTTCGTCGGGCTGCCGGCCTACCTCGTCGGCCTGGCGCGCGGCCTCGGGCACTCCGGGATCGGACACATGGCTTACCTGAACGGCGCCTACTCGGAGGACGGCTGGTGGTACTACTTCCTGTACGCCTACCTGATCAAGACCCCGATCGGAACGCTCGCCCTCGTCCTCGCGGCGCTCGCCGCCCTGGCGCGCGGCATCCGGATCCGCCTCAAGGACGAGATGTTCCTGTGGGTCCCGATCGCCGGGGTCCTCGCGATCACGTCTCTCTGGAGGGTGAACATCGGCCTGCGGCACATCCTGCCGATCTATCCGTTCCTCTACATCGCCGCCGGGCGAATCCTCCTTCGTGGAGGCGCTGCGGCCCCTCGCACCGGCGCGCGGCGGGCGGCGGCCGTCCTCGTCTGGGCGTGCCTCGGCTGGAACCTGATCTCGGCGGCGGGGATCGCCCCGCATCACCTGGCGTACTTCAATGAGATCGTCGGCGGGCCGAAGAACGGCCACCTCCACCTGCTCGATTCCAACCTGGACTGGGGCCAGTCGGCCAAGGCCCTGCGCCGCTTCGTCGACGCGGAGAACCTGCCGGTGATCTACTGCGCCTTCTCGGGGAACTCCGATCCCTGGTACTACGGCGTGCGCTACCAGTACACCCCCGGCTCGGGGAACCTGGAGAATCCGAAGTCGCGCCCGGTGCGCGTCCCCACGGACGCCCCGCGGGAGATCCTGGCGATCAGCGCGATGGTTTTGCACTCGGTGCACTTCACCGACGAGACCGACAGGGGATCGGTCGCCTCGCACGACCTGTACGCGCCGTTTCGCCTTCAGGCGCCCGTCGCCATGCCGGGCTACTCCTTCCTGGCGTACGACATCACCAGGAACGCCGGCGCCCACTCGTATCTCGCCGCGCTCCACCTGAGCTTCCGCCAGCTCGATCTCGCCGCGTACGAGGCCGGCAAGGCGATCGCGATCAATCCGCGCGATGCGATCGCCCTCGCGGTCCTCGAGAAGATCAAGGAGAGCGAGTCCGCCCCATCTTCCGGCGGAGCGCCGCCAGGAGCCCCCGGGCCTCCGCGTCCATGACGGCGCCCCCCGGGTCGAGCGCTTCGGCCCGCTCGAGGGCCGACAGGGCCCCCTGGCTGTCCCCTTGCCGGTCGAGCAACAGTCCCAGGGCCCTGTACGGGACCGGGACGCCCGGGGCCAGGCGGATCGACTCGCGATACTCCGCAGCGGCCCCGGCCGGATTCCCGGCCCGTTCGAGCCCGCGCGCCAGGTGATAGTGGTAGACGGGATTTTCCGGCCGCGCCGAAACCGCCAGGCGCAGCATGCGCACGGCCGCGTCCACCTGCCCCGCGTCCACCAGGGCGAGCCCCAGCCCGTCGAGGAGATCGGGGTCCCCCGGCCTGAGGGTCAAGGCCCTCTCGAAGCTTTCGGCCGCCCGCGGGTCACCCGCCTGGTGCTGCGCCACGCCGAGGTTGCGGACGTAATCGGCGTTCCCGGGATCCAGCCGCACGGCTTCGGCGTAGGCTTCGATCGCGGCGCGAGGGTTCTTCAGCGAGAGCTCGGCCGATCCCAGGTTGGTGAAGGCCAGGGCGCTTCCCGGATCGAGGACGATGGCGCGTTGCAGATAGTCCCGCGCTTCCGCCCCGCGCCCCATGGCGGTGAGGCTCCTCGCCAGGTTGACCAGGTACTGCACGTTTCCCGGCTCCAGGCGGAGCGCCTCGCGATACTCCCCGACGGCGGTCTCCCATCGCTTCCGGCGCGCTTCGACCCCCGCCAGGTTGTAGTGCGCGGCGGCGAAGTCGGGCCACAGGGAGACCGCCTTCCTGTAGACCCCGGCCGCCTCGTCGTCCTCTCCCCGCGTCTCGCACGCCGCTCCGTAGTTGAACAGCGCCCGCACGCTGTCGGGCACGACGCGGAGCGCCGCGCGGAAGATCGTGTAGTCGTCGCGCCAGTCGGAGAGCCGCACCATGGTGCGTGCCGAGAGCGCCGCGATCAGGATCGCCCCCGCCACCAGCGCCGGACCCATCCGCCCGGCCCTGTCCCCCCCTGGCCGGGCGAGGCACGCCGCCGCGGCCAGGCAGACGCCGGCCGACGGCAAGTACATCAGGCGCTCCGCCATGATCGTGCCGATCGGGAACAGGAGATTGGCGACCGGGGCGAACGCGAGGCCGACCCAGGCGAGCGCGAAGGCGACGCCGGGGGCCCTCTTCCACGCGAAGGCGAGACCCGAGAGCCAGGACAGGACGACGAGAATCCCCGCGATGGCTGCGGGGTCCGTGATCCCTCCCGCCGGAAGGACGGCGCGGTAGGAGTAGTCGATCGACATCCGCCACGGCCACACGAAGAGCCCCGCGTAGCGGGCCAGGACCTTGAACGCCGTGAGTCGCGCCTCCAGGAACGGCAGGTGGGCGATCGGGTTGTCGATGAACGGGGCCGGTCCTCCCGGATTGAATCCCCCCAGGGCGGCGCCCCTCAGGGCGAGAGCCGAGAGAAGCACGAGGCCGGACGCCAGGTGGAAACCCCAGGCGGGGCGGCGGCGCACGATCAGCAGGTCGGCGGCCAGGAGAACCGCCGGCGTCACGACGGCGTTCTCCTTCGAGAGGAAGCCGGCCACGAAGAGCAATAGCGACAGGACGCCGAGGGACAGGGCCCGCGCCGGCTGCGCCTCCCTGGCGTGCAGGAACACGAGCAGCGAGCCGAGAACCCCCGCCGCCGCCAGGAGCTCGGCCCGCCCGACCACCTCCCCGAGAGCCTCGGTGTGCGCCGGGTGGACGGCGAACAGCAGGGCCGCCCAGAGCGCGGGGAAACCGGCGATGCGCCGCGCGATCCAGAAGACGAGCAGGGTGTTCAGCAGGTGCAGCAGGAGATTGATCGCGCGGAACGGGAACGGCCGCAGCCCCGAAACGGCGTGATTCAGCGCGAACGACAGGATGGTCACCGGACGGTAGAGGCCCGGCACCTCCACGTCCCCCGTGGTCCAGTAACCGCTCAGGAACAGTCGCGGCGCCACGGACAGGTCGCGGATCCGCTCGTTCTGCTCGATGATCTTGTGGTCGTCGTGAATGAAACCGGGCCGCAGCGACGGCAGGTTGACCAGGAGACAGACCGCCGCGAGGAGGAGCACCGAGCGCCTTGCACCGGACGCCGCGGTCGTCCCCGGGCCCGGAATCACGGCTTCCTGGCCCCGACGTAGCCGAGCGATCGCATCTCCTCCTCCAGGCCGGGGGGCAGCTCCGGCTCGGCGCGGTCGTCCCGTCCCGGGTCCGCGGCCAGGAGATCGAGGAGCGCCCGGCGCATGAGCGCCTCCTCCTCGGGAAAGCGGCCGAGCGCGTTCGACTTCTCCCCGGGGTCCGACTCGAGGTCGTAGAATTCCCAGTCCGGATCCCCCGAGGCCTTCGGGATCAGGATCAGCTTGAAGCGATCGCCCCGGACCATGCGCCACTTCCCCGCCACCCCGTCGACGTACTGCCTCGGGTTCTCCTTGTAGAAGTTCCTTCCCGATTCGGAATAGGCCAGGGGCCCGGACCCCTGCCAGCCGCGGCGCGTCCTGGGAACGAGGCTCTCCCCCTGGAGGCCGGGAGGGAGGGGCACGCCGGCGAGGTCGAGGACGGTCGGCACGATGTCGATGGTGCGCGCCACGCCGGGGACGACGATGCCGGCCGGCAGGGTCGGGGGGTAGCTGATGATCAGGGGGACGCGCACCGTCGGCTCGTACAGGTAGGCCCCGTGCTCGAAGAAATAGTCGTGCTCTCCGAGGCTCTCGCCGTGGTCCGCGGTCAGGACGACGACGGTGCGCTCGAGGAGCCCCATCCCCTGGAGCACGCCCAGGAGATCGCCGACGGCGCGATCGGCGCACGCCACCTCGCCGTCGTAGTGCGCCACGGCGTGCTCGACCTCCCGCTCCGGCAGGCGGGTCCTGCCGAAGATGATGTCCCCCCGCTCGACGCCCGGCCGCGTCTCGTCGTTGAAGTGATGCGGGCCCTTGTAGTCCGGATCGAACATCTCGGTGTAGGGCGCGGGGGCCTCGTACGGCCAGTGGGGGGCGTTGTAGCGCAGCCACAGGAAGAACGGCGCCTCTTTCCGTTTGCGGTTCCTCAGCCACTGCACCGCCTTGCGCGTCGCGTCGGCGTCGCTGCGCGACGGCAGGTAGACGCGCTTCCCTTCCGGGTCCAGGTAGATGTCGGGATCGTAGAGATCGAAATCGTAGTGCAGCCCGACGTTGAGCCCCTGGGTCACGGCGAACGACTCGTACCCCTGCTGCTTCAGCGCGCCGGTCAAGGTGGGGCGCCCCTTCAAGGCCTCGTGGCTCTGCCCCTCGTACCGCAGGCCGTGCACCATCGGGTAGACGCCGGTCAGGATCGAGGGGAACGACTGCACCGTGCGGCCGGCGGCGGTGATCGCCTGCCGGAAGACGACGCCGCGGCGCGCCAGGGTGTCGATGAAGCGGCTGGTGGGACGGCCGTAGCCGTAGCAGCCGAGGTGATCGGGCCGCAGCGTGTCCACGGTGATCAGCAGGACGTTCGGGCGGTCGGCCGGCGCCGGCGGCGGTCCGCCGGCCCCCGGACAGCCGGCGAGGAGCAGGAGGGTCAGGGCCGAAGCGGGAAGGAGCATCCCGGACGCGCGATCGTCACCCATGCCGTGCGGGGGCTCCGGCGATTCCGGAGACCGCCGCCGCCGGGCCGCGCGGCCGGCCATAGCGGTCCTCGAACAGCCGTCCCCAGTCCGTGCGGCGGAAGCGGGCGATCCGGGCGCGGCCGATGCTCGGGTACCACATGTAGTCGTGATACAGGTTCGACGCCACCGGGGCCCAGACCACCAGCGGTGAGTGCAGGGCGATCTTTTCGAGGAAACGCAGCGGCCCCCGCCGCAGCATCTGGTCTCCCCAGATGACCAGGGAACGCTTCGTCCGGAAATGGAGGTTGAGGGCGGAGATGTCGTCCCCCGTCATGTCGATCTCCCGCGGGTCCGCGACCCCGAGGCCGCGATCGTGGCACATCCGGAGATACGGGATGGCGAGCGGATCGAATCCCATGAGGCGCGCCGCCACCGCGTCGATGGCCACCGAGTCGGCCCCGGCCAGGATCACGTTGGCGACCACCGGGTGCATGGTCCGCGGCCCCGCCCCGTCGCCGCACACCGTGCCGTCCATGACGGTGAACACGCCCGGGTGCAGCTCCTTCTGCATGTACATCAGGTCGACCAGCACCTCGTGCATGTACTTGTGGGCGTAGTGCCGGACCTCTTTCAGGAGCCCGCCGAAGGAGTTCTTGATGGACCCGGTCGTGACGGCGTGACCGTGCGTCTTGACGGTCGGGAGATGGACGATGTTCTTGCCGGGATAGATCGACGGGATCTCGATCCCCTCGGGGAAGATCCCGTTCAGCCTGAGAAGCGGCGACTTGAACTTGAAGACCTGCCAGGGCACCTCCGGCAGGGC
>DATNEZ010000419.1:0-2236 GCA_035606645.1 Binatia bacterium | reverse complement strand
GACGGTGGCCGGCTACGGCGCCCCCGGTAAGGGGAACACGCTGCTCAACCACTGTGGGATCCGCACCGACCTGCTCTCGTACACCGTCGACCGGAGCCCGGTCAAGCAAGGGAAATTCCTGCCCGGTACGCATATCCCGATCTACGCGCCAGAGCGCCTGGCCGAAACCAGGCCCGATTACATCCTCGTCCTGCCCTGGAACCTGCGCGAGGAAATCAGCCAGCAGCTCAGTTATGTCGGTTCCTGGGGCGGGAAGCTCGTTTTTCCGATCCCAGAATTCGAAATCGTTTCAATGGGGTGAATGATGAAGGTCGTGCTTTTCTGCGGTGGTCTCGGAATGCGGATGCGGGACGGAGTCTCCACTGCGCCCAAGCCGATGGCGATGATCGGGGAGCGCCCGCTCATATGGCACGTCATGCGCTACTACGCGCATTTCGGCCACACTGATTTCGTGCTCTGCCTCGGCTACGGCGCTTCGTATGTGAAGGATTTCTTCCTGAACTACGACGAGACCAGGTCGAACGACTTCGTCCTGGAGGGCGGCGACGCCCGGCAGCCGAAGCTGTTCAGGACCGACATCTCCGAGTGGCGGATCACCTTCGTCGACACCGGCCTGCACTCCTCCATCGGCGAGCGGCTGCGCCGGGTGCGCCGGTTCGTCCAGGACGAGGAGATGTTCCTGGCCAACTACGCGGACGTCTTCACCGACGCGCCGCTGCCGGACCTGATCGCCCGGACCAGGCAGAGCAACGCGGTGGCCAGCCTGCTGGCCGTTCCGCTCCAGTCCTCGCACCACGTGGTGGACATCGGCGACGACGGGCTGATCACGAAGGTAACGCCGGTCCGGGAGCTGCTCCAGTGGGAGAACGGCGGCTACTTCGTGATGCGGCCGGAGATCTTCGACTACCTGAACGAGGGCGAGGACCTGGTCGAGGACGCGCTCCCGCGGCTGATCGCGCAGGGCCGGGTGCTGGGCTTCCCGCACAAGGGGTACTGGTCGCCCGCCGACACGGTCAAGGAGCGGGCCCAGCTGGAGGAGATGTACCACCGCGGGCACTGCCCGTGGATGCTCTGGGACCCGGAGCGGTCCGGCGCCGTCAGCCAGGACGACCTGCTGCCGGGGACGCCCCCGGAGGCCGTGCCGGCGGCGGGGTGAGCTGACGTGATATCGCTGCCGCTGGCGTCGCCCGCGGACAGGCCGCTGTCCGTTCTCGCGATCGGGGCGCACCCGGACGACATCGAGATCGGCGCCGGCGGCCTGCTCCTCGGCCTGGCCGAAGGTGAGCTGCTGGCCACGTACGTGGTCCTGACCGGAACCAGCGAACGCCAGCAGGAGGCTAAGGAGGCCGCCCGTTCGTTCCTGCCGGGCGCGGACCTCAGCATCAAGCTCTTCGACCTGCCCGAAGGGCGGCTGCCCGCCGCCTGGGGCCAGGTCAAGGAGACCCTCGAGGGCGTGGCGCGGTCGTGCTCACCCGACGTCATCATCGCGCCGTCGGCCGACGACGCTCATCAGGACCACCGCACCATCGGTGAGCTGGTGCCCACTGTCTTCCGGGACCAGCTCTACCTCGCCTACGAGATCCCGAAGTGGGACGGCGATCTGAGCCGCCCCACGATGTACGTCCCGCTCTCCGCGCAGGCCGCGCAGCGCAAGGTGGAATTGCTGCACAAGTGCTACCCGTCGCAGCAGGGCCGGGACTGGTGGGACGACGAGGTCTTCCTGGGCCTGGCGCGGCTGCGCGGCATGGAGTGCCGGGCGCCGTACGCCGAGGCCTTCAGGTGCGCAAAGCAAGTAATCGTGCCCGCCGCTGCCCCGCGCGGGCAGCAGCGGAAGGGGAATCAGCCGTGAACATCGTCATCGACCCGGACATGCCGTAGCCCTCCTGATCAACCGCCGGGCCCTTCCAGCCAGCGTGGCCGAAGGGCCCGGCGCGCTTCACGCCGGGTTTTCCCCGGCCGGGAAGAGCTGCGCGTCCAGGGCAGCGAACTGGTCGGCCAGCAGGCGGGCCTTGTCCGCGTTGCGCTCCGCGAGCATCGTCCGTACCTGGTCCGCGTTGCTCTCCAGCTTCGTGAACTGCTCGACCAGCTTCCCGACGTCGATCGAGTCGGCGTACTGGCAGAACTCCGGCAGCCCCATGTCCTCCATCAGCACGACGTTCTTCTTCGCGTACCCGAGCGATATGGTCGGCTTCCCCAGTTGCAGCGCGCAGATCACGTTGTGGTAGCGCGTGGCCAC
>DATNEZ010000394.1:0-4344 GCA_035606645.1 Binatia bacterium | reverse complement strand
GACGTGCGGATGTTCGACGCGATCGGGCGGCCCTGGCAGGGCCCGACGGTGCAGTTCGATTTCAACCTGCCGCAGAGGCTGGGGATCCAGTACGTCGCCCCGGACGGTTCGCTGACCCCGGTGGTCATGGTGCACCGGGTGATCTACGGATCGCTCGAGCGTTTCGTCGGCGGACTGGTGGAGCACTACGCCGGGGCCTTCCCCGTCTGGCTGGCGCCGGTGCAGGCGGTGGTCCTGCCGATCGCCGACCGGCACCGCGAGTACGCGGGGAAGGTCCGCGACATGCTGGTCGCCGCCGGCCTCAGGGTCGAGAACGACGAGCGAAACGAGAAGATCGGTGCGAAGATTCGCGACGCCCAGCTGCGCAAGATTCCCTTCATGCTCATCGCGGGGGATCGCGAGGCGCAGGCGGGAACCGTCGCGGTGCGGAGTCGCCGGGAAGGAGAGGTCGGCGCCAAGTCGCTGGACGAGGTGCGCGACCTCATGACGGGAATGCAGTCCGAGCGGGTTCTCGGGCCCTAGGGCCAAGGGAGGAGCCATCGAGAAGAAACTGAGAATCAACGAGAAGATCCGCACGCGCGAGGTGCGGGTCATCGCGGACAGCGGCGAGCAGCTCGGAATCATGACCCCCGAGCAGGCGCTGCGGATGGCGATCGAGGCGGGGCTCGACCTGGTGGAGGTCTCCCCGGACGCGAACCCGCCGGTCTGCCGCATTCTCGATTACGGCAAGTATCGCTACCAGCTGAACAAGAAGGCGCAGGACGCGAAAAAGCGCCAGCGCATCATCCAGGTCAAGGAGGTGAAGTTCCGCCCCAAGACCGACGAGCACGACTACGAGTTCAAGCGCAACAACATCATCCGCTTCCTGTCCAAGGGGAAGAAGGTGAAGGCGACCGTGATCTTCCGCGGCCGGGAGAACATGCACCGGGACATCGGCTACAGGATTCTCGGCCGCCTCAAAGGCGAAATCACCGAGTACGGCGTGGTGGAGACCGAGCCGCGCCAGGAAGGGCCGTTCCTCGACATGATCCTGGCGCCGAAGAAATGGTCCGGGCAGGCGCCGGCCCCCGCCCCGTCGGGCGGCCAGGCGGAGAAGCCCACGCGCCGCGGCGCATAGGAGACGTTCGATGCCGAAGATGAAGACCAAGAAGTCCGCCGCCAAGCGGTTCCGCGTGTCGGCGGGAGGAGTCGTGAAACGCAGCCGCGCGTTCAAGCGCCACATCCTGACTTCCAAGACCACGAAGAGGAAGCGGCACCTCGACATGGAAGCCACCGTCAGCAAGGCGGATTCGCGGCGCATGCGCGACATGCTTCCGTACGGCCGCCCCTAGGAGACCGATCCCGTGCCACGAGTCAAAAGAGGTACCAAGAGACGCCACCGACGCAAGAAGATGCTCAAGCTGGCGAAGGGTTACTACACCGGCAAGAGCAAGCTCTACCGCGCCGCCAAGGAAGCGATCGAGAAGTCCCTGGGATACGCCTACCGGGATCGCCGGGCCAAGAAGCGCGACTTCCGGAGCCTGTGGATCATCCGGATCAACGCGGCGGCCCGGCAGAACGAGCTGTCGTACAGCCGTCTGATGTCCGGGTTGTCCAAGGCCGGCGTGACCCTGGATCGCAAGATGCTCGCGGAGCTGGCGGTGAGCGATCCGGCCGCCTTCACCGCCCTGGCGCAGACCGCCAAGACCGCGCTCGGAACGGCCTGAGACGAACGGCCTTCCCGTCATCACGGGCGCCGCACGCCTAGGCGCCCGGCGAGGGTGCTGCGTGCACAGCCGCGTCCGGGAGATCCGGGAGCAGTTCGATCGCGACGTGGCCGGGGCGAAGGACGCCGCGGCGCTGGACGAGGTGCGCACCCGCTACCTGGGGCGCCGCGCCGGCCTCCTGACCGCCCTGCTGCGCGATCTCCGCGATGCGCCTCCCGCGGACAGGGCGTCGGCCGGCAAGGCGGTCAACGATCTCAAGGCGCACGTCGAGTCCGTCCTCGAGTCGGCCCGGGGCGCGGCCGCGTCGAAGGGGACCGACGCCCCGTCGATCGACCTGACCCTGCCCGGGCGGGCCCAGCGCCCGGGGGCGGCCCACCCGATCACCCAGGTGCGCGCGCTGATCGAGGAGATCTTCCTCGAGATGGGGTACACCCTCGAGACCGGCCCCGAGGTCGAGACCGACTTCTACAATTTCGAGGCGCTGAACATCCCGCCGCACCACCCGGCGCGCGACATGCAGGACACCTTCTACGTGGAGGGGGGGCTCCTGCTGCGCACCCACACGTCTCCCGTGCAGATCCGGACGATGCAGTCGCGCCGCCCCCCGATCAAGATGGTGGCGCTCGGGAAGGTGTTCCGCCGCGACTCGGACATCACGCACTCCCCTGTCTTCCACCAGGTCGAGGGGCTGGTCGTCGGCGAGGGGATCGCCTTCGCGCACCTGAAGGGGACGCTCGAGCACTTCTGCCGCCGCGTGTTCGGGAAGGAGCTGAAGCTCCGGCTGCGTCCGTCCTACTTCCCGTTCGTCGAGCCCGGCGCCGAGTACGACATCTCCTGCATCTTCTGCGCCGGGGCGGGCTGCAGCCGGTGCAAGGGATCGGGCTTCATCGAGATGGGCGGCGCGGGCATGGTGCACCCCGCGGTCTTCGACAAGGTGGGCTACGATCCGGAGCGTTACACCGGCTTCGCGTTCGGCCTGGGCATCGAGCGCATCGCCATGCTGAAGCACGGCATCGACGACATCCGCCTCCTGTACGAAAACGACCTGCGATTCCTGCAGCAGTTCCCCGGATGATCTCGGGGCCCGGTGACCCGGCATGAGATTCAGCCATGCCTGGCTGATGGAATACCTCGGCACCGCCGAAGAGCCGGCGAAGGTCGGCGAGCGCCTGACCGACGCCGGAATTCCCCTCGACGGCATCGAGCGCCGGGGCGACGACAGCCTGTACGACTTCGACATCTTCACCAACCGGCCCGACTGCATGAACCACCTCGGCCTGGCGCGGGAGTACTCCGCCCTCACCGGGACGGCGCTCCGCGTCCCCGCGGCCCCGATCCCTCCGGGCGGCAGGCCCACCGGGGAGGCCGTCACGGTCGCCATCGAGGCGCCCGACCTGTGCGCCCGCTACGCGGCCCGTTGCATCCTGGGCGTCCGCGTCGGTCCCTCTCCGGACTGGCTCCGCCACAGGCTCGAGTCGATCGGGCAGCGCTCGATCAACAACGTCGTCGACGCGACCAACTTCGTCCTCTGGGAGCTCGGGCACCCGCTCCATCCGTTCGATCTCGATCGAGTCGAGGGCAAGGCGATCGTGGTCCGGCGGGCGCGCGCCGGCGAGGCGCTGCGCACCCTCGACGGGATCGATCGCCCGCTCTCCTCCGAGATGCTGGTGATCGCCGACGCGGCGAGGCCCGTGGCCCTGGCCGGGATCATGGGAGGAGAAGCGAGCGAGATCGGCGAGAAAACGGTCAACGTCCTCCTGGAGAGCGCCTGGTTCGAGCCGGTGCCGGTCCGCCGCGCCGCGCGGGCGCTCGGCCTGCGCACCGACGCCTCGCACCGGTTCGAGCGCGGCGCCGACCTCGACGGGGTCCTGCCGGCGCTCGACCGCGCCGCGCACCTCATCCAGAAGATCGCGGGCGGAAGCGTCACGTCCCCGGCGCTGGACGCGTGCCCGAGGCCCCACCGGGAGCGGGTCGTGCCGTTCCGCCCGGCGCGCGCCCGGACCCTGCTCGGCCTCGATCTCGACGAGGGCTTCATGCGCCAGGCGCTGACGCGGCTGGGATTCCGGATCGCCGCGGGGAAGGACGGGGCCTGGAGCGTCGCCGTCCCGTCGTTCCGGCTGGACGTCGAGCGCGAGGTCGATCTGATCGAGGAGGTCGCGCGGCTCCGCGGGTACGGCGCCATCCCCGCGTCGCTGCCGATTCTGCCCGGGGCCGCGGACGGCCGCAGCCAGGCCGACCGCACGAGCCTCACGTCGTGCCGGGCGATGCAGGCGGCCGGGTTCAGCGAGGCGGTCAACTACGCCATGGTGGGGCGTGAGGACTGCCTCGAGTTCGCGCCCGGGCACGACCGCCCGCTGGCGCTGACCAACCCGCTGCAGTCGAACACCTCCTTCCTGCGCACGAGCCTGCTGCCGGGGCTCCTGCGCGCGGCCGCGAACTCGGCGCGCCGCGGCGAGCGCGACGTGAAGCTCTTCGAGGAGGGATCCATCTTCCTCGAGCACGCCGCGGGAACGAAGAATGCGGCAACGCCCGTCGAGGAGCGCCCGGTCTTCGCGCTCGTCGCGATGGGACGGCGCACGCCGATGCACTACGAGCATCCGGCGGACGACGTGGACCTCCTCGTCGTGAAGGGCGCAGT
>DATNEZ010000393.1:0-2699 GCA_035606645.1 Binatia bacterium | reverse complement strand
CCACGTCGTCGTCGCTGGCGGCGAGCGGGATCGGGGCGGCGGCGTGCGGCTCCGGAATGGCCTCGTCCTCGTCGGCGGCGAGCGCGGCGGCGCTGGCACGGCGCTCTTTCTGGCGCCGGGCGACCTCCAGGCGCAGCTGCTCCTTGCGGCGCGCCTCGCGCCGGCGGATGTGCGCCAGCCAGGCGTTGCGCATCAGCGCCGCGGCCCGCGTCCAGACGGCGCGCACGACCTCGATCAGGGAAGCGCGCGTGACGATCAGGAGGCTGGCCAGAAGGCACGCCGCCGCGGCGACCAGGGCGCCCCAGCGGTTGAGGGGCCGCGACAGCAGGTGGGCGAACGAGTATCCGAGCCAGCCTCCGGCGCGGCGCGTGGCCGGATCCACCCCTTCGTCCAGGACCAGGTGCAGGGTCGCCGCGGCCGACAGGACCAGGAGCGCGCAGCCCGTGGTGCGCGACAGGGCGCGGCCCCCCTGCCTCCGGAAGACCTCCCAGCCCAGGAGGACGAGGAGCAGGGGAATGGCCCAGCCGGCGTAGCCGAAGAGCTGCAGCAGGAGCTCGGCGCACAGGGCCCCCGCGATGCCGGCCACGTTGCTGACCGGCTCGCTGGTCCACTGGCCGAGAGGCCAGGGGACCGGATCGTCGGGGTGGTACGAGGCGAGGCTCAACACCAGGAGGATGGCGGTCGCCATCAGGGCGATTGCCATGGCCTCCGAGAAAAATCCCCGTGCCGCAGGGGTTTCGCGGCGGGGCGTCACGGACCTCCGCCGTGCGCGCATGGCCCTGATTCTATCATCTGGGCGCCCGCGCGGTGGAACGCGACCCGGCCGAATACTCGGACAGGCTCCTAGGTCTCGATAATGGCGGACAGGATGATCGGACGCCGGTCGAGCGACTTGCGGAAGTAGCGCTTCAGATCGCGCTGGATGAAGGACTTCATCACCCCCCGGTCGGCGCGCTCCTCGGGGGTGGCGGCCTCGACGCTGCGGCGCACGACCCGGGCGGCCTCGACGAGGACGTCGCTGCGATCCGGGCCGACCGGGAAGCCGCGGCTGACGATTTCCGGATCCCCCTCGAGCTGCCCGGTATGGCCGTCGATCGCCACGAGGGCCAGGATGATCCCCCCCTCGGAGAGGTGCCGGCGGTCGCGGACGATGATCTCCTCGACCTCCTCGCGCGTCCCGTCGATGAACACCCGGCCGACCTGGACCCGGCCGTTCACGCGCGCCTCGCGGGCGGACATCTCGATCACGTCCCCCGTCTCGACCAGCAGGATGCGCTCGCGCGGCAGGCCGGTCTGCTCGGCCAGCAGGGCATGGTTGTGGATCTGGCGCAGCTCGCCGTGGATCGGCACGAAGTAGCGCGGGCGGGTCAGGGTGAGCAGGATCCGCAGCTCCTCCTGGCTGGCGTGCCCCGAGACGTGCAGGGGGGCCCGGCCCCCCACGATGACGTCGGCCCCCCGCCGGTACAGGTGGTTCACCACGCGATTGATCGACTTCTCGTTCCCCGGGATGCTCCGGGCCGACAGCACCACGGTGTCGCCCGGGTCGATCGACACGTCGCGGTGATCGTCGAGCGCGATGCGCGACAGCGCCGACATCGGCTCTCCCTGGCTGCCGGCCGCGATCACCACCACCTTGTCGGCGGGCAGGCGCTTCACCTCGGATGCCTCGATGAGGACGCCGCCGGGGGCCTTCAGGTAGCCCAGGCGGTCGGCCACCTCGGAGGTGGATACCATGCTCGAGCCGACCAGGGCCACCTTGCGGCGGTGCGTGACCGCCAGGTCGACCACCTGCTGGATGCGGTGGACGTTGCTGGCGAACGTGCTGATGATGATGCGTCCCCGCGCCTTGCGGAACAGCCCGTCGAGCGCCTCGCCGACCATGCGCTCCGAGCCGCTGAACCCGGGCACCTCGGCATTGGTGCTGTCCGACAGGAGCGCCAGGACCCCCTGGTCTCCGAAGAACGAGAAGGTCTGGAAGTCGAAGGTGCGCCCGTCGGTCGGCGTCTGGTCCATCTTGAAGTCGCCGCTGTGCAGGACCGTGCCGGCCGGGGTCTTGATCGCCAGGCCGAACGAGCCGGGAATGCTGTGGGTCACCTGGATGAACTCGATGCCGAACGGGCCGAGGGTGATCTCGTCGCGGGCCTTGACCTTCTTCAGGAACCGCTCGGTCGGCAGGCCGTGCTCCTGGAGCTTGCGCGCCGCCAGCCCCAGCGTGAAATCGCTCCCGTACACCGGGACGCGCGCCTTCTCGAACAGCCAGGGGAGCGCGCCGATGTGGTCCTCGTGGCCGTGCGTCAGGAGGATCCCCCGCACCTCGCCCAGCCGCTCCGTGATGTACGTCATGTCCGGGATGACGAAATTGATCCCGAGGGCCTGCTCCTCCGGGAACATGAGCCCGGCGTCGACGACGATCAGGTCGGACCCGTAGCGCAGGACGGTGCAGTTGTTCCCGAACTCCCCGATGCCGCCCAGCGGGATGATCTGAAGGGGAGTCTGCGATTTGGTGCCCTCGGCGCGCGCGCGGGTCGTCACGCGGGGATTATAGAGTGTTTCGCAGGCGGACCAGGGCCAGAAACCCCTCGACGGGGATCGCCTCGGGGCGCGCGCCGGGATCGAGCCCGGCCGCGACGATGAGCCGGCGCGCCGCGTCGCTCCCGAACGGCGCCCCCGTCGGCCCAGGGAGGGATGCGAGGTTGTTG
>DATNEZ010000387.1:0-3865 GCA_035606645.1 Binatia bacterium | reverse complement strand
GTCGCCTTGAGCGCCCGCGCGTCCTTGCCCGTCGTCTTCCCCAGCCGGTCCGTGGTCCCTTCCCGATCGAGGATGTCGTCGATGATCTGGAACGCCAGGCCGACGCGATCCCCGTAGTCGGCGAGCGCCTTCATCGCCTCCGGTCCGCCGCCGGCCATGATGCCGCCGATCTGCACCGCGGCGCTGATCAGGGCGCCGGTCTTTCCCCGGTGGATGCGCACCAGCGCGGCGAAGGAGTACGGGCGTCCCTCGGCCTCCAGGTCCATGACCTGGCCGCCGATCATGCCGGTGACGCCGGCCGCCCGCGCCAGGAGGGCCATGGCGCGCACCTTGCGGGCCGCGAGCCGGCCGTTCGACGGGTGGCTGGCGGCGATCTGGAAGGCGTGCGTCAACAGGGCGTCTCCCGCGAGGATGGCCATCGCCTCGCCGAACACGCGGTGGCTGGTGGCGCGGCCCCGGCGCAGGTCGTCGTTGTCCAGCGCCGGCAGGTCGTCGTGGATCAGCGAGTAGGTGTGGATCATCTCGATGGCGCAGCCCATGGGCAGGACGTCCGGCACGCGTCCGCCGAGCGCCCTGCAGGCCGCCATCGCCAGGATCGGCCGCAGCCGTTTGCCGCCCGGAAAGAGCGAGTACGCCATGGCCCGCCGCACGGTGACGGGGACGCTCCCCGGCTTCGGCAGGAACCTCCGGAGCGTCGCATCGACCAGGCGGCGGTCGCTCTGCACGCGGGCGGGCAGCCTCATGGGGCTTCGGGACCCCCCTCGTCCTCGCCGGGGGGGGCGTCGAACGGGACCAGCTTCGAAAGGCCCTGGTCGGTGCGAGACAGGAGGTCGATGCGCTTCTGCGCTTCGTCCAGCCGCGCCGCGCACAGCCGGGTGAGCGACACCCCTTCCTCGAACAGCCGGAGCGATTCCTCCAGAGGCAGGTCGCCGTCCTCGAGGCCCTTGACGATCGCCTCCAGGCGCGCCAGCGCCTCCTCGAAGCCCGGGGGCTTAGCGCTCGTCTTGGATTTCGCCATGGACCGAGACCTCCGTGACCGCGCACCCCAGGCTGCCGCGATGGAGCATGACACGGACGGCGTCGCCGATGCGCACCGCGGCGCTGTCCTTGAGAACCGTCCCCTCGGGCTCCTGGCGGCAGACCGCGTAGCCGCGCGCCAGGACGCCGAGCGGGGAGAGGGCGTGCAGTCTCTCGGCGTAGGCCGAGGCCTGGTCGCGCGCGCGCTGCATGCGGGCGGCGATCGAGGCGCGGAGCAGGCGCGCCAGGCCCTGGCTGGCGGCGCCCCGCCGCAGGAGACGCTCGGCGAGCCGGGCCGGCGTCATCCGCTCGCCGAGGATCGCCAGCCGGTGTCGGGATCCGGTGGTGGTGCGCTCGAGGCCCGCGCGCAGCCGCTCGCTCAGGTCGTCGAGCTCGAGCATGCGATCGCGCAGGCGGTCGCCGACCGCCCTGCGGGCCCGGCCGGCGCCGGTCGCTTCCAGGTCCTGGCGCCCGCGGGCCACCAGGAGCCGGGCGGCCGACAGGAGACGCGAGCGCAGCGCCCCGATCCGCTCCAGCAGGTCCACCTTCGAGCGGACCACCATCTCCGCCGCCGCCGACGGGGTGGGGGCCCGCAGGTCCGCCACCAGATCGGCGATCGTGACGTCCACCTCGTGCCCGATGGCCGAGAGGACCGGCACCTCCGAGGCGACGATGGCCCGGGCGACCCGCTCTTCGTTGAACGGCCACAGGTCTTCCAGCGATCCTCCTCCGCGCGCCAGGATGATCACGTCGATCCCGCCGAGGCGGTTGAGGGCGCGGATCCCCTCGACGATTTCGAGGGACGCCCCGTCCCCCTGGACCCTGGACGGAGCGATCACGACCTCCAGGTTGGCGAATCGGCGCGACAGCACCTTGAGGATGTCGCGCAGGGCCGCGCCGGCGGGCGAGGACACGATGCCGATGCGGCGGGGGAGCAGGGGGAGCGGCCGCTTGCGCGCGGCGTCGAACAATCCCTCCTCGAGGAGGCGCGCCTTGAGCTGCTCGAAGGCGAGCTGCAGCGCCCCCAGCCCGGCCGGCTCCATCGCGTCCACGATGATCTGGAAGGTGCCGCGCGGCACGTAGAGGCTGATCGTCCCTCGCGCCAGGATCTTGAGGCCGTCCTCCGGACGGAACGGCAGGGACTGGGAGGCCCCGCGGAAGAGGACGGCCGCCACCTGGGCCCCCGCATCCTTCAGGGTGAAGTAGGTGTGGCCGGAAGGATAGCGGCGCAGGTTGCTGATCTCCCCCTCCACCCAGACGGAGGAGAAGGCCGCCTCGAGCATCTCCTGCGTCAGGGCGTTCAGCTCGGAGACGGTCAGGACGCGGCGGTCCTCGCGAGGCCGGCCCGCGGGGGCGCCGCTTCCCGCGCCCGGCCTGCCGGGCGGCGGATCAAACAGGCCGCGCATCGCTCTGCCTCGATTCCGGGACCCCGGGGCGCAGCTGGAACCGCTCGATCGTCCGGGCCCGGCCGGTGTCGGGGTCCGCCTCGACCACGACGCCGCACATCCGCGGGTCCCGCTTCGCCGTCGTGAACCGGACCGGCATGCCGGTCAGGAATTTCTTCAGCGCCAGGGCCGTCTCGATGCCGATGACCGACTCGTACGGGCCGGTCATCCCCAGGTCGGTGATGTAGGCGGTCCCCCCCTGGAGGACGCCCTCGTCGGCCGTCTGCACGTGGGTGTGGGTCCCGACCACGGCGGTGGCGCGACCGTCCAGGTGGTGCCCCATCGCCTGCTTCTCGGAGGTGGCCTCGGCGTGCATGTCGACGAGGACGATGCGCGCCTTGCCGTTCAGGCCGGCGAGCGCGCGGTCGACGCTCCCGAACGGGTCGTTGCACGGGGGCATGAACACCCGTCCCATCAGGTTGATGACCGCGATCGGCACGCCGCCGGGGGACTCGCCGAGGTGGACGCCCGCCCCGGGCGACCCCTCGGGATAGTTGAGGGGGCGCAGGAGCCTGGGCTGCACGGGGAGGTACTCGAGGATCTCGGACTTGTCCCAGATGTGGTTGCCGGAAGTCATGCAATCGACCCCGGCGGCCAGGATCTCCTCGCAGAGATCCGGCGTGATCCCGAACCCGTCGGCGGCGTTCTCGACGTTGGCCACGACGTAGTCGATCCCGCGCCGGGTGATCAGGCGCGGCAGCTCGGAGGCCAGGACCTGCCGCCCGGCGCGGCCGTTGACGTCACCGATGATGGCGATGCGCATCACGCACTGGCCTCAGGTTGCGTAGTCGACCGCGCGGGTCTCGCGGATGACGCTGATCTTCACGGAGCCCGGATACTCCACTTCCTTCTGGATGCGGGCGGTGATCTCCTTCGACAGCGTGATCACGTCGTTGTCCGTCACCGCTCCGGCCTCGACGAGGACCCGCACCTCCTTGCCGGACCGCATGGCGTAGGCGCGGCTGACCCCGTCGAAGGAGGAGGCGATCGCCTCCAGGCTGCGCATTCTCTCCATGAACCCCTGCAGCCCGGTGTCCTTCTCGCCGGGGCGGGCGACCACGGCCCTCTCGGCCGCGCGCAGGATCGCGGCGTCGATCGACGGGTCGACGCCCGTCCCGTGCAGGGCCCGGATCGCCTGGACGACGCGCGGGTCCTCCCCGAACCGGGCGGCGAGGTCGGCGCTCACCAGGATGGGGTGCACGTCCGCGCGGCTCTCGTCCACCTGGCCGATCTCGTGGAGCAGCCCCGCCCGCTTCGGAACGTCCGGCACGACCCCGAGGAGCGAGGCCATCTGGGTCGACAGCCGGGCGACGGCGATCGAGTGATCCAGGAGGTTGTAGCCCAGGACCACCCGGTATCTCAGCCTGCCCAGAAGGCGCAGCAGGCGCTCGGGCAGCGCCGTG
>DATNEZ010000372.1:0-3468 GCA_035606645.1 Binatia bacterium | reverse complement strand
CGGGACGATCAGGACCGGCAGCCCGGATCGCCGACCCTCGGCCGGCCGCGCACCCGCCCTCGGATGAGCCCGATGCGTGCCTCTCCATAGCGGCCCAGCTGCGCGCCCAGGGCCAGGGAGCCGGAGAGGGCGCGTGTCTGGTAATCAGCGATGTGATCGTCCCCCTCGAACACCGGGATGATGCCGTTGGCGTAGTCGACGCTCGGCGCCACGAAGAAGGTCCCCGAAAAGTCGAGGGGCTGGTAGAACTCCGAAGAAATCCGCCGCGTCTCGCCGAACTCGACGTCGCTCCGCCACTCGGCCCCCAGCGCATCGAGCCGGGTCATGGTCAGCCGGGAGACCAGGTTGAAGTCGGTGTCCCCCTCGAAGTCGTTCCGCATGTTCAGGCCGAAGCGCAGGTAGTTGGGGCCCCAGGGCTTCTCGCGGAGCCGGATCGCCAGCCTCGTCCGGTCGTCCTGCCGATCGAGGGCGTAGTCGACCCGCTCGAAGTCCCCCAGCTCGTAGATGCGGGCGAGGTCGGCGTTCAGGGTCGGGAGATCGAGCGGGGCGCCCGTCCGCGTCCGCAGGCGCTTCTCGATGATCCGTCGATCGACCCGGGTGGCCCCCTCGATCGCTACGTCGTCGATGCGCGGCGCCCCGGGCAGCGAGGCGCGCTCGCGGGCGAGCCGCTCCTTGAACTCTTCGTCCGGGATGGCCCACCGGCTCAGGGCCTCCCTCTGGGCGCGCGCCGCCCGGGCGCCGGCGGCCAGGACGAAGTCGGCCTGGCCGTAGTCGGCCGAGGAGAGCGCGCCGAGCTCGGGGACGATCACGAGGTCGGCGTGCTGGATCTGGTCCTCGACGTTCTCGCGCGTCAGCATGCCGGTGACCTGCTGGGTGATGTCCGGGAGGGAGCGCAGCGCCTCGGGCGCCAGGAGCGGCGTGCTCACGTCGACCGCGATGACCACGTCCGCCCCCATGGAGCGCGCGACGTCCACCGGCAGGTTGCGCACCAGCCCGCCGTCACCCAGGAGACGTCCGTCCATCTCGAACGGCGCGACGATCCCCGGGATGCTCATGCTGGCGCGCAGGGCGTCCGCCAGGGTGCCGCCCTGGAGGACGACCATCTCGCCCGTCCCGAGGTCGGTCGCCACGGCGCGGAACGGGATCGGCAGGCGGTCGAAATCCCGGACCAGCGCGGCCTGCAGGGTGAACGACCCCAGCGCGAAGGCGATCTTCTGGCCGGCCACCAGCCCGCGCGGCAGGAGGACCCGGCCGTCCTTGATCCCCATCTCGATCCTGATGAGGTCGCTGGTGTCGTCTTCCTTGCGCCGGTAGGTGAGATCGCGGCGCGGCGGCCGGTCGTTGAACAGGTCGTTCCAGTCGATCCCCTGGATGGCTTCGCGGATCTGCGTCGTGGAGAGGCCCGAGGCGTACAGCCCCCCGACGATCGAGCCCATGCTGGTCCCGGCGATGCAGTCGATCGGCACGTGTTCCTCTTCCAGGACTTCGAGGACCGCGACGTGCGCCACGCCGCGCGCACCGCCGCCCGAGAGGGCGAGGCAGACCTTGGGACGGGATGGCGGGGCCGCGCCGCCGGCCAGGAGGAGCAGGAGGAGGCCGAGCGCCGCTCGCCCCGCGCGAGCCTTGTCGATGGACGCGCTCAAGGTCGTGGGGGCGCCTGCGTCGTCAGGGTGACCGCCTTGCCGCCGCGCAGGACGACGACGGAGACCAGCTCACCCGGACCGAGCCCGGTGATCTTCTGCCTGACCGTCGCGAGACTGTTCGGCTCGGCCAGCGACGTGCCGAGGATCGACAGGATGATGTCCCCGCCGACGACGAGGTCCTCGTCGCCGATCGTCGCCCGGGTGGTCCCCCCCTTCAATCCCAGCTGCTCGGCCGGGGAGCCCGGCGCCACCCGCTGGATCAGGAGCCCGACCCCGGGCGGCGGGACGTTGAACACCTGCGCCAGGTCGCCCGAGAGCATGTACCCGTTGACGCCGCTCCAGAACGACCGCTGCTCCAGGAGCTGGCGCGCCACCTTGGAGGTCACGGCGAAGCCCAGCCCCTCCGATCCCCCGGAACGGGACAGGATGTGGCTGACGATGCCGATCACCTCCCCCTGCATGTTGAACAGCGGCCCCCCGGAGTTTCCCTGGTTGATCGAGGCGTCGGTCTGGAAGAACTCGGCGCGCGACATGCCGCTGAAGGTGGCGTTCGGCTTGCGGCGGGCGCTGATGTGGCCGGCGGTCAGCGTGTGGCTCGCGCCCAAGGGCGCTCCCACGACGAAGACCGGGGCGCCGATCGCGACCGCGTCGGAATCGCCCAGCTTCGCGACGAACGGCCCGCGCGGGAGCTTGTCGAGCTGCAGGACCGCGACGTCCGCCGACGGCTCCGACGACAGGACCCGCGCCTTGAGGACCTCCCCGGTCAGGAACTCGACCTCGATGGCGTCGGCCGTCTGCACCACGTGCGCGGCCGTCAGCACCTTGCCGTCCGGCGTGATCAGGACGCCCGACCCGAGCCCGGACACGCTGACCGGCAGGCTCCCCGGCGTCGGCGGGACGTCGACCTCCCTGGTGTGGATCTCGACGACCGCCGGATCCACCCGCGCGAACACCTCCGACAGGACCGGCTGCGCCTCGGCCGCGGCGGAGACGCGGCCGGCGTGAAGCAGGGCGACGATCGCGAGGCAGACGGCAGCGCGCGGCCTCGGCGTGGACCATCCGATCTCCATGGCGTGCGCCTCCGGGTTGAACGATGCGGCGCCGATGGTAGCCGTGGCGCGATTCCCAGTCAACGCGTCCCGCCGCGCTTGACGGGGGCGACGCGTTGGCGGTACCTTGCCGCCGTTCGACACAATCGACGTCCATCCATTGGAGAGGCCTCCATGACTGCGCACTCCCCCAGGCGCCTGTCTCTGACCGTTTCCCTCATCGCCCTGCTTGTCGCGCTGGTCGCCGGCCCCGTGGCCTGGCGACGGATCGAGGCGGCCGCCGCGACGCCGAAGCCCGGCGCGAAGCAGCCCACCGTCGCCGAGGCGACCGCCTTCATCGAGGCGGCCGAGAGCCGGCTCCAGGACCTGTCGATCAAGTCCGACCGGGCCAACTGGGTGCAGTCGAATTTCATCACGGAGGACACCGAGAAGATCGCCGCGGACGCCAACGAGGCGCTCATCGGGGCGGTCGCCGAGGAGGCCCTCGCCGCCCGGCGCTTCGAGGGGCTCAAGCTTTCGGCGGACCTGGCGCGCAAGTTCGCGCTCCTGAAGGTGGCGGTGGAGCTGCCGGCGCCCAACAACGCGGCCGAGCGCGGCGAGCTGACCGAGATCGCCGCATCCCTCGAGGGGGCCTACGGCCGGGGCAAGTATTGCCCGCCGGCCACAGCGGCCGCCCCGTCCGGCGGCGGCGCGGAGGGGGCGGGGGACGGCTGCCTCGACATCAACGCCATCACCAAGATCATGGCGGACAGCCGCGACCCGAAGCAGCTGCTCGA
>DATNEZ010000330.1:0-2394 GCA_035606645.1 Binatia bacterium | reverse complement strand
CTCGCGCGATCAAGGGTCGGAAGGGAAGGTCCACCCGCCCGAGCTCGCGGGGCTGGTCGCCTCCATGACGGTGGCGCCCGAGACGATCGGCGTCGGAGAGATCGCCCGATACGTCCGGATCCCGGCGGACACGTCGTCCCTTCCGGCGGACCAGAACAAGCTGATCGACGACCTGAAGACGCTCATCGCGGCGGGGGACACCTATGCCGCCATCAGCCTGGCGCTGAGGGAGCGCTATCACCCCGATTTCCAGGCGGTCTACCTGGAGGGGACCGACACGGTGGCCCATCTCTTCATGCGCTACGCCCGGCCGCTCCTGCCCGGCGTGAGCCAGGAGGAGTCCGACCGCTTCGGGCGCGCCGTGGACGAATACTACCGCCATGCGGACGAGATCGTCGGGAGGCTGGTCGATGCGGCCGGGCCCGACACCGCCGTGATCATCTGCTCCGACCACGGGTTCAGGACCGGCGAGAACCGGCCCCTGACCGATTCGCGCATCGGTTACGGGCAGGCGGCGGACTGGCACCGCAAGTACGGCGTCGTGATCCTGGCAGGAGCGCCGTTCCGCAAGCACCACGAGCTGACCGAGGCCTCGGTCCTGGACATCACCCCGACCATCCTGGCCCTGCTCGGCCTTCCCGTGGCGGAGGACATGGATGGCAGGCCGATCCTCGAGGGTTTCGAGCCCCGGTTCCTCGAGGAGCACCAGGTCCGGTATGCGCCGACCTACGAAGGCGGGCCGATCGCTGCCAGTCCGGAAAAGCCGGGCGGAACCGTCGGGACGCCGAAGCGGGACGACGCAGGGGCGCCACTCGATCCGGGTGGAGACAGGGACCTCAAGGAGAAGCTCCAGTCCCTCGGCTACCTGAGCCAGAACACGGCAAACTCCCACAACAACCGGGGCATGCTCCTGCTCGGCCAGGGAAAGAACGACGAGGCGATCGCCGAGTTTCAACAGGCGGTGCGCTCGTCCGAAGACCTGAAGATCGCGCGGATCAACATCGCGCGGGCCCTGTTCAAGAAGCGGGATTACCAGGGGGCCACCGCGGCCCTCGAGGAATTCCTCAAGACGCAGCCGCGGTCCAAGGAGGCCGAAAACCTGCTCGGCAACGTGGCCATGGAGCAAAAGCAGTACGACGTGGCCGAGGCCCACTTCCGCAAGGCGCTCCAGTACGAGCCCAAGTTCACCGACGCCCGCAACAGCCTGGGCATCCTGTTCAACAAGCTGGGCCGGCCCGACGACGCGATGGCCGCATTTCGGGAGGTCATCGCCACCGACCCGGAGTACGCCGAGGCGCACAACAACATCGGCATCATCCTGAAGGATCGGGGGAAGGTCGACGAAGCGATCGCCTCCTTCCGGAGAGCCATCGCGGCCGACCCGGAGTTCCCGGGCTCGTACAGCAACCTGGCGCTGGTCCTGGAGCAGCGGGGGAACCTCAAGGGGGCGGAGGAGCAGTACCGGAACGCGCTGCGGCGCGACCCGTCCAGCGTGCAGGTGCGGACGAACTACGGCGGCCTGCTGTACGCCACGGGACGCTTCGAGCAGGCCCGCGTGGAGCTCGAGCGGGCGGTCGCGCTCGACCCGGGGGAGGCCTCCGCTTTCAACAACCTCGGGGCCGTGTACGGCCGCCTCGGACGGGCGGCGGACGAGATCGCCTCGTACCGCAAGGCGATCGCCCTGAATCCGAACTATGCCGACGTCCATCACAACCTGGGCCTGGCCCTGGTCAAGCGGGGTGAGGTGGAGGAAGGGGAGCGTGAGTTCCGGCGCTCGCTGTCGATCGACAAGAAGTACGCTCCAGCCTACCTGAACCTCGCGCGTTCCTTGTCCGGGAGGGGCCGTCTGGAGGAGGCCGCGGACCTGCTGGAGGCCGGGACGCGCGAAGCGCCCGCGAATGCCGAGCTGCACGGCATGCTCGGCGAGGTGTATCTCCAGGCCGGGCGGAAGGACCGGGCCGTCGCCTCGTTCCAGCAATCCCTCAGGCTGCTGCCGGACCAGCCCGAGCTGAGGAGCAAGCTGCAGTCGCTGGGAGGCGGCTCTCCGTCCCCGTCCGAATCGCCGGTCCCGGCGGGCGAGAAGGAGGCGCCATGAGCCGGCGGGGGAGAAGGCAATGCGCCCTGGCGCTCGGCGGGTCTCTCGTGGCGCTCCTCCTCGGGATCCGGGAGGGGAGCCCGCAGCTCGGGCCGGTCCCCGAGACCCTCAATCTCTTCCAGCTGGTGGCTCGAACCGACCTGGTGGTCCACGTACGGATTCGAAGCGGCAGCCTCAAGTACGCCATCGTCGACGTCCAGGAATCGCTGAAGGGGACGAGCCCTTTCCCGGTCCTGCGGATCGCCTTCCGCGATTTCAATTTCACGCGCGCTGCCGGCACCGATGCCATCGTGTTCCCG
>DATNEZ010000327.1:0-6887 GCA_035606645.1 Binatia bacterium | reverse complement strand
CCTGCTCCTCGGTCATGCCGATCCAAGGCTCGCCGAGGAACACGCGCCCCGCCTGATCCTCCGTCAGGTTCGAGAAGCGCTCCCGGATGCGGAGCACCCCCTCACGGCGCGCGGCGGACCACGCCTCGGGGGCCAGGAAGTCTCTGGCGATCTGCGCCCTGCTGGCGGTGTAGCGGGGCGTCCGCCGGACGCCGTGGGCGCGCAGCATCTCCGCGTCGGGCGGCGCCGGGGCAAGGACGGCCGAGTCCGGGCCCAGGTCGACGACGACGACCGCGCGGCCGCGCGGCAGATCGACGCTGAGGTTGCCGCCCCCCCGGGTTCGCACGGTGGTCGCGCGGGCGGCATAGAGAACGCTTCCGACGAGATGGGCCTCGGCGGAGGCCGCCGCCGCGATGGATGGAGGCGGGATCAGGAGAAGCAGGCCGGTCGCCAGGAGCCACCGGCCCCGGCCGGCGGTGGGGCGGGCCACTACGCGTGCCCGAACGTCCGCTTGAACAGAGTGTCGACGTGGCGCAGGTGATGCCTGAGATCGAAGCACCGATCGAGGTCCTCCGCCTTCAGCCGGGCGGCGATGTCCTTGTCCTTTCCGAGGAGCGCCCTGAAGTCTCCCTTGCCGTCCCGTGCGGCCATCGCCGCGCGCTGGACCCAGCCGTAGGCATCGTCGCGCGTCACGCCGCGGCGGGCCAGCTCCAGCAGGACAGTTCCCGAGAAGATCAGCCCCCCCGACTGCTCGAGGTTGCGGCGCATCGCGTCGGGGTGGACCACCATGCCGGCGACGACGCGCGTGAACCGGTGGACCATGTAGTCCAGCAGGATGGTGGCGTCCGGCAGGATGATCCTCTCGGCGGACGAGTGCGAGATGTCGCGCTCGTGCCACAGGGGGATGTTCTCCAGCGCCACGTGCAGGTAGCCGCGCACCAGGCGCGCCAGGCCGCTCATCTGCTCGCAGGTGATGGGGTTCCGCTTGTGCGGCATGGCGGAGGACCCCTTCTGGCCCGCGCCGAACGGCTCCTCGACCTCCCCCACCTCGGTGCGCTGCAGGTGGCGGAGCTCGGTGGCGAACTTCTCGATCGATGTCGCGGCGATCGCCAGCGCGCTCAGGTACTCGGCGTGCCGGTCGCGCTGCACGATCTGCGAGGCGATCGCCACGGGCTCGAGGCCGAGCGAGCCGAGCGCCGCCGCCTCGACGTCGGGATCGATGTGCGCGAACGTGCCGACGGCACCGGACAGCTTGCCGACCGCCACGCGCCGACGCGCGGCCGCCAGCCGGTCGATGTTGCGGCGCACTTCGCTGTGCCACAGCGCCAGCTTCAGCCCGAAGGTCGTCGGCTCGGCATGCACGCCGTGCGTCCGGCCGATCATCACCGTGTCCTTGTGCTCGAAGGCCCGCTTCTTGATCGCCTCCGCCAGCCCTTCCAGCCCCTTCACCAGGAGCTCCGCCGCCTCGACCATCTGCAGGGCCTGGGCGGAATCGACCACGTCGCTGCTCGTGAGGCCGAGGTGGATGTACCAGGCGTCCGGGCCGACGTTCTCGGCGACGTTGTTGATGAAGGCGATGACGTCGTGCTGGACGGTCGCCTCGATCTCCTTGACGCGCTTCACGTCGAAGCGCGCCCGGGCGCGGATGCTGGCCGCCGCCTGCTTCGGGATCATCCCGCGGTCGGCGAGGGCGTCGCAGACGGCCAGCTCGACGTCCAGCCAGCGCTGGAACTTGCGCTCGTCCTCCCAGATGCGGGTCATCTCGGGGCGTGAGTAGCGCGGGATCATCTCAGGCTCCTAGACCTCGAACCAGGGGGACGGCCCGGCCTGCCCCGCCGGGTGCAGGTATGGCGCGCGGCGGCCGCGGCGGTCGAACTCGCGGCGCGCCGCCCGAAGCGCGAGCTCGGGCCGGTTGTTGGTGCGGCTCAGATGCGCCAGGATCACCCGGCCGGTGCGGTCGGTCGCGACGTCGCACAGGAGGGCCGCCGCCATCTCGTTGTCGAGGTGGCCGTGCCGCCCGAGCACCCGCTCCTTGACGACGAACGGGTATGGCCCCTCCCTGAGCATGTCGACGTCGTGGTTCGATTCCAGCATGAGCAGGTCGCAATCGTCCAGCCCCCGGCGCACCGGCTCGGGGTCGTGCCCCAGGTCGGTCGCGTAGCCGAAGCGCACCCCGTCGCACGACACCGTGTAGCCGACCGTCTCGACCGCGTCGTGCGGAACGGGGAACGCGTCCACCGTCATCCCCCCCACGGTGAAGGAGGCGCCGGGCTCGACGGCGATGTGGGTGTGCGCCCCGTGCCCGTACGGTCCGGCCTTCTGAAGCCCCGCCGCCCGGAACGTCGCCGCCGTGCAGTAGAGCGGGGTCCGATAGGTCTTCGAGAACAGAGCCGCCCCGCGGACGTGGTCGGCGTGCTCGTGCGTGACGAGGAGGCCGTCCACCCGGTGCGGCTCGACCCCCACGGCGCGCAGGCGCGCCGTCAGCTCGCGGCAGGAAAACCCCGCGTCGAGCAGAAGCCGCGTCCCGTTCGCCTCGATGCACGTCGCGTTTCCGGCGCTGCCGCTCCCCAGAACCGCCACCCGCATCCCGGTCCCCCTGGTGTCTCGTGGCGCTTCAGGAAGCGCATCCGGATTGTAACCGATCGTCTCGCGGAGAGGGCCCGGCCCGATGACCGGACAGGCTCAGGTCCGTCCGGTGTGCCCGAACCCGCCGCCGGCGCGCTCCGTCGGCGGCAGCTCGTCCGACTCGACCAGGCGCGCCCGGGACACCGGGGCGATCACCAGCTGGGCGATCCGGTCCCCGCGGCTGATCGTGACCGGCTCCTGGCCGAGGTTGACGGCGACGACCGCGATCTCCCCCCGGTAGTCCGAGTCGATCGTGCCGGGAGAGTTCAGCATCGTGAGCCCCTGGCGCAGCGCCAGGCCGCTGCGCGGCCGCACCTGCCCCTCGAATCCGGGAGGCAGGGCGATGGAGAAGCCGGTCGGGATGAGGGCGCGCCCGCCCGGCGGCAGCACGACCGGCTGCGGGACGCAGGCGCGCAGGTCGAGCCCGGCGCTGCCGGCCGTGGCGGCCGCCGGCAGGGGAAGGTCCGGGTTCTCCGCCGTGCGGACGATGCGGACCGGGACGTCGCTCTCCGGGCTGGTCATGGGCGCACGCTGCGTATCAGAAGCTCAGGCCGGCCTTGTCGATCCCCAGCCCCTTCGTCTGGCCGAGGACGGCGAGGGTGCAGCGCGAGGCGTCGAAGATCTCGCGCGACAGGTCCAGGACCTCGTCCCGGGTGACCGAGTCGACCCCCTCGAGGATCTCGTTCACGGTGAACTGGCGGCCGTAGTAGAACTCCTGGCGCGCCAGGTTCGACATCCGGCTGCTGCTGCTCTCGAGCGACAGCATCAGGCTGCCCTTCAGGTGGTCCTTCGCCATCTTCAGCTCGGCGTCGCCGACCGGCTTCTCCTTGAGCTGCCGGAACTCGTCCACGATGAGCTGCACCACCTCGCGACCCGACTCGGGGGACGTCGCCGCGTAGACCAGCAGGTTGCCGCTGTCGAGAAACGAGTTGACGGAGGAGAAGACGGAATAGGCCAGCCCCCGCTCCTCGCGGATGTGCTGGAACAGGCGCGAGGACATGGTCCCGCCGAGGAGCGTGTTCAGGACGTACTCCTGGTAGCGCCGCCGCGGCGCCGCCCCGAAGCACGGCACGCCGAGGCACAGGTGCAGCTGCCCGAGCTCCTTCTTCTCGCGCACCACGACCGTCGAGGTCGGCGAGGGGGCGCTGACCGCCACCGGCGCCGCGGTGTTCCGGATCGGCTCGAAGGCGCCGCGGATGGCGCCGGCCAGGCGCTCGTGGTCCAGGTTGCCGGCCGCCGTCACCAAGAGGTTCGCCGGCTGGTAGGACTCCTTGAAGAAGCGCGCCAGCATGTCGAGCTGCATTCCCGAGACCGACGCGATGGTCCCCTGGATCGGACGGCCGAGGGGGTGCCCGCGCCAGAACGACTCGCTGAAGAGGTCGTACACCAGCTCGTCGGGCGTGTCCTCGACCATCTTGATCTCTTCGAAAATGACCTTGCGCTCCTTCTCGATCTCCGCCGGGACGAATTTCGGGTGCCGCACGATGTCCGACAGCAGGTCGACGGCGATGTCGAGGTGATCGTCGAGCACCTTGAAATAGAAGCAGGTGTATTCCTTGGTGGTGAAGGCGTCCATCTGGCCGCCCACCGAATCGACGATCAGCGCGATGTCCTGCGCGGTCCGCGTCTCCGTCCCCTTGAACAGAAGGTGCTCGATGAAGTGCGAGATGCCGTTCTGGTCGGGGGTCTCGTGCCGCGAGCCGCGCTTCATCCACACGCCGACCGCGACCGAGCGCAGGGTGCGCATCGGCTCGGTGATCATCACCAGGCCGTTCTCGAAGGTTTCCTTGCGGATGTCGCTCATGCCGGGCCCATGGTAGCACTTCCCGGGGAGGCTACGGCCGCGGGGCCTCGGCATAACCGCCCTTGTCCCAGCGGTAGATGTCGGTCTCGTAATCCGGGGACTGGCGGGGCCCTTCCTCGTAGGTGCGGCTGGTGATCCAGAACTCGATCCGCCCGGCCGCGTCGTAGCGCGCCTCGACCTGCCGGCCGGCGTTCTGGAAGATGGTCTTGTAGGCACCGCCCGGGTCGCGGGCGATGACCTCGATCATCTCGAGGTGCCCCCCTTCCCAGGTGACCACCAGCTCCTCCTGGCCGTCGAGATCGACGTCGATGAGCGCCAGGTTCTTGAACGCGTCCCCCTGCGACGCGGTGTGCGCCTGGACGTAGCCTCCGTCGCGGCTCTCGTAGATCCGGAGCTCCGGCTTGCCGGCCGCCGTGCTCACCACAACCGCGACGCGGGTCCCGGCCGGGTCGAGCGCCCTCAGGAGGACGAGCCGATCCCCTTTCTGGAGGAGGCGCGCGACGGTCAGAAGCGCCGGATCGCCGGAACGGGAACGGCAGGCCGGGAGGCAGGCGGCGAGCACGACTGCGGCCGCGACGACAAGGAGCGGGTGCCTGGCCGTGCAACGGGATCGGGGCATGTCCGGCCTCCGGGTCTTAGATCTTGATCTTCCCCTCGATGACGGCACGGCAGAGGTCCATGGACGAGACCAGGCCGGTGACCTTTCCCTGCCGCAGGACCGGGACGCGATGGATCCGCAGGCTCCACATGATCCGGCAGACGTCGGTCACCGGCGTGTCCTCCTCGGCCGAAATCGCGGGACTCGTCATGATCGTGCTGACCGGCATCTCCATCGGATCGGGGGACCGGTGCTCGGCCCAGAACGGCTTCTCGCCGCTCCGGAGGGGCGCGGGCGGCGCCGCATGAAGGGTCCGGCCGCGCAAGACCGACACCACGCGCCGCGACGCGCGCCCCCCGCCGGAGGCCGGACCCGCCGCCTCGCCGCCGGAGCGCCCCGCGCCGTCCGGAGCCGGGCTTCCCATCGAGCCGTAGATGATGTCCTCCTGCGTGACCACCCCGACCAGCCGGCCCGCCGAGTCGACCACCGGCGCGCCGTTGATGTTCTTCTCCTGCAGGAGATCGCACAGCGCCCCGACCCGCATGTCGGCCGGCACGGTGATCGGCGAGCGCGTCATCAGGTCGCGGGCGAGGAACACGGCGCCCCGCGCCGGACGGCGCCGCGGCGCGGCCTTCTTCGCCGGCCGGCGGGACCCGGTCTTCGCTGTCCTGCGTTTCGTCATGGCGCGACCTTCCCGCTGGTTGCGGCCGCCGGCGAGGACAGGAAGCGCTCCAGGGCGCCCGCGTCCGCGTCCAGCTCGATGATCCGGTTCGCCCGGGCCGGCACGACGCCGTCCTGGCGCCCACCATGGTAATCGATCGTGGCCTGGCTGAACTTGCAACCGTGGGCCGTCGCGACGATCACCACGCGGTCCCCCGCCCCGATGATCCCGTCCCGCCGGGCCTTCAGGAAGCCGGCCACGGCGGTGGCGGAGTTGGGGCAGATGTAGATGCCGGTCGCGTCGACCAGCGCCTTCGCGTCCATGATCTCCGGCTCGGTGGCGGACAGGAACGCTCCGTTCGATCGGCGCACGGCGGCCACCGCCTTGTCGTAGGAGACCGGATCGCCGATGCGGATGGCGGTCGCCGCCGTCTCCCCCGCTTTCACCCTCACCCTCTCGCGGTATCCCTCGCGGTGGGCCCTCGCCAGGGGGGCGGCCGCCTCGGGCTGCGCCCCCAGGAGCCGCGGGACCCGCTCGATGAGGCCGAGGGCGTGCAGGTCGAAGAACCCCTTGCCGATGGCCGAGATGTTCCCGGCGTTCCCGACCGGGACGACGACCCAGTCGGGGGGCTGCCAGCCGAGCTGCTGCGCCGTCTCGTAGGCGATCGATTTCTGCCCCTCGATGCGCACGGGGTTGACCGAGTTGAGCAGGTAGACGGGGCGCCTCCGGCAGACCTCGCGCAAGAGGCGGATGCAGGTGTCGAAGTCGGCCGGCAGCGAGACGGTCAGGGCCCCGGAGGCGATCGGCTGGGAGAGCTGCTCCAGGCTGATCTTCCCCCGCGGCAGGACGACGACGCCGCGCATCCCTTCCGCCTGGGCGGCATACGCCGCCATCGCCGCGGAGGTGTCTCCGGTCGAGGCGCAGGCCACGAGGTCGACGCCGATGAAGCGCGCGAACGACACGCCGGCGGTCATCCCGCGGTCCTTGAACGACAGGGTCGGGTTCTCCCCTTCGTGCTTGATGTGGACCGAAGCGGTGCCGGACTCCCGCTCCAGGCGGGCCGACCGGTAGAGGTTGGTGTTCCCCTCGGGCCGGGTCACGACGCGGTCCGCCGGCAGGTCCGGGAGGATCAGCTCGTGGTAGCGCCAGACGCCGCTCTGGTGGATGCCGGAGGCCGCCCCGAGGCGGGAGTCGAACAGGCGCCGCCAGGAGGCCCCGTC
>DATNEZ010000322.1:0-9697 GCA_035606645.1 Binatia bacterium | reverse complement strand
GCCGATCCGGCCGCGGGCGGCCGCCCGTCGCCGGGCCACCGAGAGCCGCCGCGCCGCCGTCAGGCGGACGACGCGCGGCAGGGGCGGCTTCCCCCCGGCCGGCTTGGCGGGAGGCCAGCGAGCCGGCAGGCGGGCGCGCCGCACCCGCGCCTTGCGCCGCGAGGCGTTCTCCCGCCTACGAGCCCGGCGTGACATCGGATGCCCTCCCGGGGCCGCGCCCCTTCCGTCCGCCGGCCGCGCGGGGTGCGGGGGCTGCCCCCGAGTGCGGGTGGGCCCGGTCGTACACCTCGAGCAGCCGCTTCGTGGATACGGCGGTGTACCTCTGTGTCGTCGACAGCGAGGAGTGCCCCATGAGCTCCTGGATCGAGCGCAGATCGGCGCCGGCGTTCAGCATGTGGGTCGCGAACGAATGCCTGAGCGTGTGCGGCGAGACCCGCTGTCTCACGGCCGCCGACCTCAGCCGCGCGTTCAGGATGCGCCGCACGCTCCGATCGGTCAGCCGCCCGCCCCGGGAGTTCAGGAAGGCCGCGTCCCGCGCCTCCCCGGCCCCGCGTCCGGTCCGCTCCGCGTCGGGCAGCAGCGTGGGCCGGGCCTTGAGCCAGGCCAGCAGGGCGCGGACCGCCTTCGATCCGATCGGCACCAGGCGCTCCTTCCGTCCCTTGCCGAGGACGCGCAGTATTCCATCGCCCGCGACCCCCGAGACGTCCACGTCCCCCAGGTCGGCCCCCACCAGCTCCGCCACGCGCACGCCGCTGGCGTACAGCATCTCCAGGATCGCCCGATCGCGCAGGTCGAGCGGCGCCGCGCCGAAGGCGTTGTCGAGGAGCGATTCGATCTCGGCCTCGCTGAGCGCCCGGGGAAGCCGGCGCTCGAGCTTCGGCGTCGCGACCTGCGCCGCCGGGTTGGCGGCCATCCGCTCCTGCCGGACGAGGTGGCGGAAGAACGATCGCAAGGACGCCAGCTTGCGCGCGACGGTGGCGCGGCTCACGCCGCGATCATGCAGGAACGACAGGTACTCGCGGACGGCGTGGTGGTCCAGCGAGGTCCACGACACCGGGCCGCGCGGCAGGAGGCCGGTCTTCAGGAAGGTCTCGAACTCCCTCAGATCGGCGCGATAGCAGCGCACCGTCTGGGGCGACGCCTTGAGGTTGTGCTGCAGGTGCGTGACGAACTCGCCGACCAGATCCATGCGGCGATGATTCTACTCCCGATGGACCCCGTCCCCGGTCCCGCCCAACCTTGACATCCCCTGTCGCGACCTTATATTCGCCTCGGTCATCTGCCGGGCAGGACCGCGCAGCAAGGGGTGTCGCATGATGCCAAGCTGTGGCTCCCGGAGGCGCGACGCCCCGGACGCCGACGTTCCCGCGCCTCCCAGGCGCGAGGCCCTTCCCCTCTCCGCGGACCGGAGGAGTCGATGACGCGCAGGAAGAAAATCCTCCTCGTGGACGACGCCGAAACGGTGCTCCTGATGGAGCGCATGATCCTGCAGGGGGAGCCCTACGACGTCGTGACGGCGCGCGACGGGGACGAGGCCATCGCCCAGGCCCTCGCCGAGCGCCCCGACCTGATCCTCCTCGACATCGTCATGCCCAAGAAGGACGGGTTCGAGGTCTGCCGCCTGCTCAGGAGCCACGCGGACACACGCCACACCCCCATCCTGCTGGTGTCGACCCGCGGAGAGCCGCAGAACGTCGAGGCCGGGTTCGCCAGCGGATGCAACGACTTCATCACCAAGCCGGTGGACAGGCTCGTGCTCCTGTCGAAGATCCGCAGCCACCTCGGCGGGTAGGAGCGCATGGGACGCGCCGCGACGACGAGGGCCGTGAGACAACGCGGCGGGCGCGGGACGCCCGGGAACGGGACGGTCCGGGCCCTGCTGGCCCGCCACAGGCGCGAGCTCGCCGCCCTGCGCGGCCGGGTGAGCGAGTCCGAGGCGGACAACGAGCGCCTGGCCGGCCAGTCGATCGAGAACGAGCAGAAGCTCGGCAACCTGATGTCCCTGTTCCTCGCGAGCCAGAGGCTGCACGAGAGCCTCGAGAGGGAGCGGGTCCTCCAGGTGATCCGGGAGATCGTCGCCAACCTGATCGGCTCGGAGGAGATGGCGCTCTTCTGGCGGCAGGAGGGCGGGACAGGGCTCAGCCTCCTGACCTCGATGGGGCTCGAGGCCCGGCGTCTCGAGTCGATCCGCCCCGAGGACGGCGTCCTGGGGGAGGTCGTGCGGAGCGGCCGGCCCTACGTGACCCCGCCGGGCGGCGTCGTGCCGACCGGCCTGGAGGCCGGGCTGACCGCCTGCGTCCCGCTCAAGGTCGAAGACAGGGTCGTGGGCGCTCTCGCCATCTTCGGCCTGCTGCAGCAGAAGTCGGGCCTCGAGTCGATCGATCTCGATCTCCTGAAGCTCCTGGCGACGCAGGCGGCCATGGCGCTCTACTGCACCGACCTGAACGAGCGCGCCAGGCTGGTCCCACGGTGATCCCGTGACCCGGCCGGCGGCCCGGCCGGCCGGCACGCACCGCCCAGGCGCCGCGCACCGCCCCCATCGCGCAGGGCACGCCGCGCCCGATCCGCCGATCGGACCGGAGACCGGCGGGGGCTCCGGGCCCGGGGCCCCGGGCGAGGAGAACCGCCAGAGCATCTACCTCCACCCGGGCCAGCTCGCCGCCTCGGAGCGGCCGGCGACCATCACCACCATCCTCGGCTCCTGCGTCGCCGTGTGCCTCTGGGATCCGGCGCGGCGAATCGGCGGAATGAACCACTACCTGCTGCCCCGCGGCACGGACTCCGTGGAGGCGCCGGCCCGCTTCGGATGCCAGGCCACGCACATGCTGATCGAGCGGCTGATCGCCCTCGGGTGCGACCGTCGATCGCTTCGCGCCAAGCTCTTCGGGGGGGCCAGCGTCCTCGGCGCCCTGCGGGGAAGCAAGGAGCACCTCGGCTCGAAGAACGTGACGATGGCGCGCGAGGTCCTGGCCGCCGAGCGGATCCCGATCGTCGGCGAGGATGTCGGCGGGGAACGCGGGCGCAAGCTGATCTTCCGGACCGACGACGGTGCGGCGCAGGTGAAGACGCTGTGACGGACATCGACCGGGACTTCCTCATGAAGGTCTTCCAGGAGGAGTCGCGCGACAACCTCGCCTCCCTGGAAGAAGCCCTCGTGGCGCTCGAGGAGCGGCCCGCCGATGTCGAGCTCCTGAAGCTGATCTTCCGCATGGTCCACACCCTCAAGGGAAGCGCGGCGATGATCGGCCTGCAGGACCTCGCCGATTTCGCCCACACGCTCGAGGACGTGCTCGACGACCTGCGCAAGGGGAAGATCGCCGCCCACAGCGACCTCATCACGCTCCTGCTGCAGATGGTGGACGTGCTTCGCGCGACGGTGCAGGACGCCGTCGCCGGGCGCGCCGCGTCGACCCCGGAGCGCCTCGCCCTGATGCGCCGGATCGAGGAGGTGGCGGGGAGGGCCGGCCAGGACGCTCCGGCGGGAGCCCCCGTGGCCGCGGCAGGCTCCCCGGTGGCCCCTGCGCCGGACGCAGCCGGCCGCGCCGCCGCCCCGGCCCCTGTCGAAGCGGGGGCGGGTGTGGATCGGCGGCGGACGCTGCGCGTCGGTCTCGACCACCTGGATCGCATGCTGACCCTCTCGGGGGAGATCGCCATCGCGCGCCTGCGCGTCCGCCAGGGGCTCGAGGGCCTCGGCAAGGGGGCGGAGGCGCTCCTCGAGACCGACCGGCTGACGGATGGCCTGTTCCTCGATCTCCAGGAGCTCATCCTGCGGGTGCGGATGGTCCCGATCGGCCCGATCTTCCGCCAGCACCTCCGCACCGTGCGGGACGTGGCGGGCTCGCTCGGCAAGACGGCCCGCCTGGTCATCGAAGGAGGGGACGTCGAGGTGGACGCGCGCGTGGTCGAGCACCTGAAGGACGTCCTGGTCCACCTGGTCCGGAACGCCCTCGATCACGGCATCGAGACGCCCGAGGCGCGCCGCCGCGCGGGCAAGGACCCCTGCGGCCAGGTCGTGCTTCGCGCGCGGCACGAGGGGAGCAGCATCGACATCGAGATGGAGGACGACGGCGCCGGCCTGAACCGCGAGCGGATCGTCGCCCGGGCCCGGGCCCTCGGCGTGGGCCCGGCGGATCCCGGCGCCCTCTCCGATGCCGAGCTGTTCCGCCTGATCTTCCAGCCGGGGTTCTCCACGGCCGAGATCGTCTCGGACATCTCCGGACGCGGCGTCGGCCTCGACGTGGCGGTGCGCAACGTCGAGGCGATGGGGGGGACGATCGAGGCGTCCAGCACGGCGGGCCGCGGCACGGTCATGCGCCTCCGCATTCCGCTGACCCTGTCGATCATCGCGGGGCTGTCGGTGGGGACGGCCGGCGACACCTACGTCATTCCCCTCGACTCGGTCGTGGAATGCCTCGAGATGCCGGCCGAGGAACGGCGCCGCCCCGGTCCGGCCGGCCTCCTCAACCTGAGAGGCAGCGTGCTCCCGTACGTGCGCCTGCGCCACCTTTTCGGTCTGGGCGAAGCCCGGTCCGGGCGCGAGAACGTGGTCGTCCTGCGGCAGGGAACGGCGCGGGCCGGCCTGGTCGTGGACGCCCTGTATGGCGAGCGCCAGGCGGTCATCAAGCCGCTCGGGCGGATGTTCCAGAACCTCCCCGGCGTCTCGGGCTCCACCATCCTGGGGGACGGCCGGGTCGCCTTGATTCTCAACGCGCCGGCGCTGATGCGCGAGGCGGCCGCCCGGCAGGCGGCGCCGCCTTCCGCGGGGGCGGAATGATGCAGGCGCCCGGACGCGAGCGGACCCTGACCATCGGGCGGAAGCTGGCGCTGGTCGGCCTGATCTGCGGCCTGCCGCTTCCGATCATGCTGGTCTTCACCATCCGGGGGGTCAACGCGGACATCCGCACCACGGAGCTGGAGCAGGCGGGAAGCGCCTACCTGGCTCCGCTCGAGGCGCTGCGGGTCCGCCTGTTGCGGCACCGGCTGCTGGCGGCCCGGGCGGGCGCCTCCGGGCAGAGCGCCGGGGGTCCCCTGGCGGAGGAGCAGGCGCGCATCGACGAGGCGATGGCGGCGCTCGAGAAGGTGCAGGCCCGGTATGGCGCGAAGCTGCAGGTCACCGAAGAGGGCCTGAGCAGGCGCCGGCGCGGGCACGTCCAGGTGCCGACGATGAAGAGCGAGTGGAACGATCTGAAGGAGAAGCTGCCGCTCCTGCCCGCGGGCGAAGCCGACGATCGCCACGAGGAGCTCATCGCCGACGTCAGGACCCTCGCCAGCCACATCGGCGACACGTCCAACCTGATCCTGGATCCTGAGCTCGACAGCTCCCACCTCCTGGACGTCGCGCTTCGGGGCCTGCCGCTCCTGGAGGATTCCCTGCACCAGGTCGCCGGTCTCGCTCAGCGTCTTCTGGAGAAGCGTCGGCTGTCCGAAGAGGACCGCGTGCAGCTCAACGACTACGTCGACTCGGTCCAGAGCGCCGGCCTCGATCGGGTTCTGGCGAGCGCCCGGAGGGCCCTCGAAGAGGACGCCGGCGTCCACGGCCCCAGCGTCTCGCTGCAGCGGGAGATCCCGCCGCTCCTGGACGAGGTCGCGCGCGCGGTGGGAGGCTATCTCGCCCTCACCAGGATGCTCGCCGCCAGCGAGACTCCCGACGTCAGGCCGGGGGACTACGCGGCCTCGGAGGACCTGGCCCTCGCCGCCACCGCGCGGCTGCGGACGGCCGCCGCCGGGGAGCTCCAGGCGCTGCTCGAGACCCGCCTCGCCGTCCTCGGCTGGTCCAGGTGGATATGGCTCCTGCTCACGTCCCTGGCCGTCGTCGCCTCCGGAGTCCTCGGGGTCGCGATGACCCGAGGCATCACGCGCAGCCTGAACAGGGCGGTGACCGTGGCCCATGCCATTGCGCGGGGGGACCTGACCGTCGGCATCGGGAAGGCGTCGGGGGACGAGGTGGGGCAGCTCCTGGAGGCCATGCGCCAGATGGCGGCCAACCTGTCCCGGACACTCGCCGAGGTCCGGGCCGGCTCCGAGTCGCTGACGCTGGCGGCCGCCGAGATCGCCGGATCGGCCCAGGACCTGTCACGGGGGACCAGCCGGCAGGCTGCCTCGGTCGAGGAGACGACCGCGGGCCTGGAGGAGATGAACGCATCGATCGCAAGGAACACCGAGAACGGACGCCAGGTGGGCCAGATGTCCCAGAAGGGGGCCCAGGAGGCCGAGGAGAGCGGCCGTGCGGTCAAGGAGACGGTCGACGCGATGAAGCGCATCGCCGAGAAGATCTCGATCATCGACGAGATCGCCTACCAGACGAACCTGCTGGCCCTCAATGCGGCCATCGAGGCGGCGCGCGCCGGCGACCACGGCAGGGGCTTCGCCGTCGTCGCCACCGAGGTGCGCAAGCTCGCCGAGCGCAGCCAGGCCGCGTCCAAGGAGATCGGCGGTCTCGCGGCCACCAGCGTCACGGTGGCCGAGCGCGCCGGAGGCCTGCTCTTCGAGCTGCTCCCTTCGATCCGCAGGACGGCCGAGCTGGTCCAGGAGGTGGTCGCGGCCTCCCAGGAGCAGTCCACCGGGGTCGAGCAGATGAACGGCGCGATGGCCCAGGTGGGGGAGGCGGCCCAGCGCCACGCCTCGGCCTCCGAGGAGCTCTCGGGCACGTCGCGGGAGCTGTCCTCGCAATCGGAAAGCCTCAAAAGGGCGATCGCCTGGTTCCGGGTCGAAGCGGATGGACACAAGAGCCCGCCGCGTCCACAGGCGGCCCACCGCAGGCCCGTCCCCGTGCCGGTCCCACGGCCCGCGATGGCGCAGCGGGCCGTCGAGGCCCGGCCCGTCCGCAGCGCGATCGTGACGGCGGGCCCGCCGGTGCCGGCCGCCCCGCTCGTGCCGGCGGCCCGGCCGGGAGGAAACGGAACGCCGCACACGGCGCCCGATGTCGCGATCGATGCCGACCGGGACTTCGAACCCTTCTAGAGGGAGGAGATCATGAAGGAGGCCAAGGCGCACGTCACCCCGGGACAATACCTCACCTTCCACCTCGGGACGGACGAGTACGCCCTCGGCATCCTCCAGGTCCGGGAGATCATCGGGCTCGACAGGGTGACCAGGGTGCCGGGGGTGCCCTCCTGGATCCGGGGCGTCATCAACCTGCGCGGCCACGTCGTGCCGGTCCTCGATCTGGCGATCAAGTTCGGCCTCCCCCGCGGCGACATCGACCGTCGGCCGGGGATCGTGATCGCCGACGCGGCCCTGGAGGGGGAACAGACCGTCGTCGGGATCCTGGTGGACGGAGTCGGGCGGGTGATGGACTTCCTGGCGGAGGATCTGGAGCCGGCCCCCTCCTTCGGGACCCGGGTCCAGGCCGATTTCCTGCGCGGCATGGCGAAGGCGGATCGGCGCCTGATTCCCATCCTCGACGTCGATTGTCTCCTGACGGCGGACGAGTTCCTGGCCGCCGAAACGGCGCGCGATGGCGCGGCGCCCGCCGCCGGCGGGCCGGATGGCGCGGGGGCCCGGTGATCCAGGGCCCCGGTCGTCCGGCCGCGGCGCCGGAGGGGATCCACGGCGGGTCGCCGCAGATCAGCGATCGCGAGTTCGCCCTCTTCCAGGACCTGATCCGGCGCACCGCGGGCATTCATCTCTCCGACGTGAAGAAGGCGCTGCTCCTCTCGCGGCTGAGCCGGCGCCTGCGCCAGCTCGGTTTTTCCACGTTCCACGAGTACTACGACCATTTGTTGACCGGCAATCCGGAGGAGTGCGTCCGGATGATCGACTGCATGACCACCAACGAGACGCGGTTCTTCAGGGAGGAAGACCAGTTCCGCTTCCTCGATGCGGAGGTCATGCCGGCGTGGCGGGCCGATGCGGACGCGGGCCGGAGGCGGAGGCAGGTGCGCGCGTGGTGCGCCGGGTGCTCGACCGGCGAGGAGCCGTACTCCCTCGCCATGGTCCTTCTGAACGGCCTGCCGCCCGGCGCCGGGTGGTCGATCGACATCCTGGCCACCGACCTGTCCACGCGGGCCCTGGAGCACGCCCGCCAGGCGGTCTGGCCGATCGATCGGGCCGCGGAGATCCCCCGGGACTACCTCGAGGCCTACATGATGCGCGGCACGCGCTCGCAGGAAGGGCGGATGAAGGCGGGACCGAAGATCAGGGCGCTGGTGCGCTTCGAGCGCCTGAACCTGAACGACGAGCGCTACGCCGTCGCCGGGCCCTTCGATCTCGTGCTGTGCCGGAACGTCCTGATCTATTTCGACGAGGGGCTGAAGGCCAAGGTGATCGGACGCCTGCTCGAACACCTGGGGCCCGACGGGTATCTCCTGACGGGGCATGCCGAGGGGCTCGTCGGCCTGACCTCCCGGCTGAGGACGGTCAGGCCCAGCATCTTCGCCGCGCCCGCCGCGGGCGGCAGGCCCGGGACGTGACGCGCCTCGAGGGGGGCGCTCCGGGGCGCCCCGGCCCGGCGGACCGGGGGGAGCCGAAGCCGCAGATCCTCCGGGTCCTGGTGGTGGACGATTCCGCGGTGGTGCGCCAGGCGCTGTCGTCCATTCTTTCGCAGGACCCGGCGATGCGGGTCCGCACCGCCCCCGATCCGATCATCGCCGCACAGAAGATGGCCCAGGAGCCGGTCGACGTGCTGATCCTGGACCTCGAGATGCCGCGCATGGACGGGCTCACCTTCCTGCGCCGGATCATGGCCGAGGACCCCCTGCCGGTCGTGATCTGCTCGGGGGCCGTCGGCCCGGGCAAGCCGGCCGCGATGCAGGCCCTGCAGGACGGCGCGGTGGCGATCATCGCCAAGCCGGAGCTGGGGGTGAAGGCCTTTCTCGAGGAATCGTCCGTGATGCTCCTCGACGCAGTGCGCGGAGCGGCACAGGCCCGCGTGCGCCGCCAGGGGACCGAGGAGGGGCCGTCTCCTGCGCCCACCGGAGGCGCCGGGTCCGGCGGGATCGCCGGCCGCCAGGGGCAGGCGGCCCACGCCGAGGTCGTCGTGGCGATCGGCGCATCGACGGGGGGAACCGAGGCGCTCCGCCACATCCTGGGCGCGCTTCCGGCCGATGCGCCCGGGATGGTGATCGTCCAGCACATGCCCGAGGCCTTCGTCCCGATGTTCGCGCAGTCGCTCGATCAGGGGTCGGCCCTGCGGGTCCGGCAGGCGGCTTCCGGAGATCGCGTGCTGCGTGGTCACGCCCTGATCGCTCCCGGAAACCGCCACCTGGTCCTGGTCCGGACGCCGGCGGGGATCTCGGTCGAGACCGTGGCGGGCCCGCTGGTGTCGCGGCACCGGCCGAGCGTCGACATGCTGTTTCGCTCCACGGCGCAGGTCGCGGGAGAGAGGGCGGTCGGGGTCATCCTCACCGGGATGGGGGCCGACGGCGCCCAGGGGCTTCTCGAGATGCGCCGTCAGGGCGCCCCGACGATCGCCCAGGACGAGGAATCGAGCATCGTGTTCGGCATGCCGCGCGAGGCGATCGCGTGCGGCGCCAGCTCTCTCGTGGCCCCGCTGAAGCGCATCCCCGGCCTGATCCTGGAAACGGCGCGCCGGCAAGAGGATGCGACGTCCCCCCGCTTGCACCCCTGAAACCGGGGACCTATATATGGCTCCCAGGCTATCCCCGGAGGGCGGCCTCGATCCAGTCGTCGGAGGAAACCCATGCGATTCAACAGGATGCGGGTCCTTCTGGGGCTCGTTCTGGCTCTACTCTTCAGC